>JBKPQA010000121.1:0-13714 GCA_046733835.1 Actinomycetota bacterium | reverse complement strand
CTCAGCCGACGATCGCGTCGACGAACGCCTCGGCGTCGAAGGGCGCCAGGTCGTCGGGCCCCTCGCCCAGGCCGACCAGCTTGACCGGGACGCCGAGCTGGCGCTGCACGGCAACGACGATGCCGCCCTTGGCGGTGCCGTCGAGCTTGGTGAGGACGATCCCCGTCACGTTGACCACCTCGGAGAAGACCTCCGCCTGACGGAGCCCGTTCTGACCGGTCGTCGCGTCGAGGACCAGGAGCACTTCGTCGATGGGGCTCTGCTTCTCGATGACGCGCTTGACCTTGCCCAGCTCGTCCATGAGCCCGACCTTGGTGTGAAGGCGGCCGGCGGTGTCGATGATGACGACGTCCGCCTCGATCTCGCCGCCCGCCTTGACTGCGTCGAACGCCACCGCGGCCGGGTCGGCGCCCTCCTTCTCAGAGCGGATGGTGGGTACTCCGACCCGCGCGCCCCAGGTCTCGAGCTGGTCGGCCGCGGCGGCCCGGAAGGTATCGGCCGCACCGAGGATGACGTCACGGTCCTCGGAGACGAGAACGCGGGCCAGCTTGCCCACGGTGGTCGTCTTGCCGGTGCCGTTGACGCCGACCACGAGGATGACGGCCGGCCGGCCGTCGACCCGCGACGACGCGATCCGGCGGTCCAGGTCCGGACCCACCAGCTCGAGCAGATCCTCCTTCAGCCAGGTCTTGACCTGCGCTTCGTCGGTCGCCCCCGACCCGTCGACCCTGACCTTGGTGCGCAGCCGGTCCACCAGCTCACCCGTCGCCTCGACACCGAGATCCGCGCGGATCAGAGTGTCCTCGACCTCCTCCCAGGCCGCCTCGTCCAGGCCGCCGCGGGACAACAGGCCGAGCAGCGCGGTGCCGATCGCGGTGTTGCTGCGGGCCAACCGCGCCCGCAGCCGGGCGAGGCGACCTCGAGCCGAGGCGGGCCGCTCGAGGGTCGGCAGCTCCTCGACGACGACGTCCTCGAGGTCCGGCTCCGGCCGAGCGGTCGGCGGCGGCGCCTCGAGGGTGCCGGTCCGACCGCGTTCGGTGTCGCTGTCGAGATCCGTGGGCGGCGCGGTCGTGGTCGACGGTTTGGGCGGCGCGGGAGGCGGCGTCAGCTCCTTCTGGCGCGACGACCGCCCGCGCACCAGACCGACGACACCGGCCACGAGCACGATCGCGACGAGAACGCAGACGGCGACGATCTCCCAGACCTGGTCGAGCACGGCGCCCATCCTCGCATGGTCACCGGGGCCCCCCGGTCGGTCGTTCCCGGCGTTCGAGAACCGCAGCGGAGGGTGCGGTCAGCGCTTGGTGGTGACCCGGCCGACGACCTCTTCGCCCCGCGCCGTCAACAGGTCGCGGCCGTCGCGGCGCGCCTGCGCCGTGACGAAGCCCATGACGACCATGCCTCCGACCAGGCAGACGAGCATCCCGAGAACCAACGCCAACATGTGACCAGTGTGACGCATGGGGCTGAGGTGAAGATACTCACCACGCTCATCCTGTGACCGAACCGTCACCGAAGCGATCGGATCTGACCACGTCCGGAGCGCACCTCTGGCAGGGTTTCAGAACGGCAGCGTTGCCGCGCGTCGGACCTGGCCGCCTGGCCGCCCTCGATAGCGTCCGCCTGCACCGGTGTAGCCAGCACTCCTCATTTCATCCAATCGCAGGGAGACAACCATGTCGTTCACCGACGCCATTCGCAGTGTCTTCTCCCAGTACGTCGGCTTCTCGGGGCGCGCCAGGCGGTCCGAGTTCTGGTACTGGACCCTGTTCCAGATCATCGTCGGCATTGTCGCTTCGATCCTGGACCGCGCAGTCTTCGACCGGAACAACGCCGCCTTCAGCGCCATCATCGGGCTCGGCCTGCTGCTGCCGTCGCTGGCCGTGGCTGTGCGCCGCCTGCACGACTCCGGGCGCACCGGCTGGTGGCTGCTCATCGGGCTCATCCCGGTGATCGGCACGATCATCCTCATTGTCTTCTACGTCCAGGACAGCCAGGGCGACAACAAGTACGGGCCGTCCCCGAAGGGGGTCGGCGCCGCCGGCCCTCCGCCCGCGATCGCGTAGGGCCGCCGGCCTAGGCCGGCTGCCGCGCGGCGACGTCGGTCATCCGCTGGGAGACGACCGTCGTCACGCCGTCGTCGCGCATCGTGACGCCGTAGAGCGCGTCGGCGATCTCCATCGTCCGCTTCTGGTGGGTGATGACGATGAGCTGGCTGGAATCGCGCAGCTCCTCCAGGAGGACAAGCAGGCGACCCAGGTTGGCGTCGTCGAGGGCCGCCTCCACCTCGTCGAGGATGTAGAACGGCGAGGGCCGGGCGGTGAAAATGGCGACGAGCAGGGCGACCGCCACCAGCGACCGCTCCCCTCCGGACAGCAGCGACAGCCGCTTGATCTTTTTGCCCGGCGGCCGCGCCTCGACGTCCAGGCCCGTCGTCAGCATGTCGTCCGGGTCGGTGAGGATCAGCCGTCCCTCACCACCGGGGAACAACCGGGCAAAGACGCGCTCGAACTGCACGGCCACGTCGTGGTATGCCTCGGTGAACACCCGCTCGATCCGCTCGTCGACCTCGCGGAGAATGTCGAGCAGGTCGCGCTTCGACCGCTTGAGGTCCTCCAGCTGCGTGGTGAGGAAGGTGTGCCGCTCCTCCAGCGCCGAGAACTCCTCGAGCGCGAGCGGGTTGATCCGGCCGAGCGCCGCGAGCCGCCGCTCGCCACTGCGCAGCCGCTTCTCCTGCGCCTCTCGAATGTATGCCTCCGGCTCGGCCGGGTCGTCGCTCCCCTCCGGCGGTGGTTGCGGAACCGGGCGATGGGGCCCGAACTCCTCGACCAGCGTCGACGGGTCGACCCCGAGTTCCTCGACCGCACGGGTCTCCAGCTGCTCGATCCGCAGCCGCTGCTGCGCGCGCGCCACCTCGTCGCGGTGAACGGAGTCAGTGAGCTGGCGCAGCTCCTCCTGGAGCACGCCGACGTCGCGGCGCAGCACGGCAAGCTCGGCGTCGCGCGCAGTCCGGGTCTCCTCGACCCGGCGCCGCAGCGCGTCGGCTCGGTCGGCCGCGCCGGCCAGGAGACTCACGGCGTAGCCCGCTCCGACCCGAACCGCCTCGGCCACTTCGGCCTCGCGCATCCGGCGCGACCGGCGCGCCTCGTGCCGAGCGCGCGCATCGATCTCCGCGACGGCGGCCGCCTCCAGCGAGGTCGCCCGGTCGTGCAGGGCGCGGGCCCGCTCCTCGCGGGTCCGCAGCGCCAGCCGCAGCTCGGTCTCGTGCGCCCGGGCCGCCGTCGCCGCGGCATCGAGGCGGTCCCGCTCGTCGGTCGAGGCGTCGTCCGCAGCAACCCCAGGGTCCTCGTTCTCGCCGTCAGCCTCGGCGGAACTCCCAGGCTGGCCGACCGCGGCCTCATAGCGCTCGGTCAAAGCCGTGTGCTCGGCCCGTTCCACCTCGAGAGCCGCCTCGGCCGCGACGATCGCCCGCTCCGTCCGCTCGGCCTCCGCCCGGGCGCTCCGGACCGCCGCGCCGAGCGCCCCGAGCCTCTCCGCGACCGCCGACATCTTGGCGTCGGACTCGTGCAGCTGGTCGAGGGCCGCCTCCACGGCGTCCGAGGCCTCCGCTATCCGGCTGCTCAGCGCGCCGATGGCGAAGCGGGCCCGCTCCGCGCGGTTCGCCGCCTCGACCAGCCGATCGCGCGCCTCGTCGACCGCGGCGCGGATCTCGAGAAGGCTCGGCGCCGCGGCGCTTCCGCCGCGCACCCAACCCGGGCCGAAGACGTCGCCGCCAGCGGTCACTGCGACGACGCCCTGGCGGACCAGGGTCACCGCCGTCAGCGCGTCGTCGACCAGCGCGACCCGGTCGAGCATCCGATCGACGGCGGGCCGCAGGCGATCGGGACACGTGACGACGTCGAGGGCCCACCGCGCTCCGCCGGGCAGCGCGGGCCACGCCGCCCGGTCGACGGACCCCGCCGTTTCGGGCACGAGCAGGCCGGCCTGGCCCGCGTCGTCGGACCGCAGGCGGACTACCGCCGCGGCCGCACCGGCCAACGTGTCCGCCGCGAGCGCGTCACCGGCCCATCCGAGGGCCGCGGCGACCGCCCCCTCGTGCCCCGCAGCGACCTCCAGCAGCGAAGCAACGGAACCCGAAATCGTATGCGTCTCGTCATCCGCCGCCAGTAACGCCGCTGCGCCGTCCTTGCGGCGCAGGCTCAGCTCCAGTGCGTCGACTCGCGCCGCGGACGACTGACGGTCCCGTTCGGCCGAGCGTTCGGCCTCCTGCAGCTCCTGCAGCTGCGCTTGCAGCCGATCGAGATGGGCAGCGGCGCTCTCGTACCCCGCGTCGAGATCCTCCTCACCCGCCTCCTCCGCCGCGATCGACGACTCCAACGCAGCGAACTCGCGCTCGGCCTGGACCGCCCGGGCCCGCGCCGCCTCGACCGTCTCTCGCATCCGGCCGATCTCGCCCTCGGCGGCCTCGATGCGAGACGCCTTGGCTGCCACCTGCCCGGCCAGTCTGGCCAGTCCCTCCCGGCGATCAGCCACCGCTCGGGCCACCCGGGCCAGCCGCTGCTGCTCGGCCGCGTAGGCCTGCTCGACCTCGACGCGTTCAGCGACCGCGGCCTCGAGCGCGGACGTGGCGTCGTTCACCTCCGCGAGCAGCGCCCCGTGCTGGCCGAGGAGCTCGGCGGCCTGGCGACGCAGCTCCTCCGGGTCCCGGCTGGTGGCCCCCGAACCAGCCTCACGGGCGTCGTCGGCGAGATCCTGGCGAAGCAGGCGAACCCGCTCGGAGGCCAACGACTCCGTCGAGGTGAGCCGCTCAGTGAGGCGCGTCAAGGCATACCAGCGCTCCTGCGCACGAGTGAGCTCCGGCCGAGCCGCCTCGCCGGCGGCCTCCAGCTCCATGATCCGGGAACCGAGCCGCGCTAGTCCGTCCTCGACCTCGGTCCGGCGCGCGAGGAGTGCGGTCTCGTCCGCGACCTCCTGCTCGAGCGTCGCGGTCAGCTGGACGAGGTCGTCGGCCAGGAGGCGCAGCCGGGCGTCGCGGACCTCGGCCTGAATGACCGCGGCCTTCCGCGCGGTCTCCGCCTGCCGTCCGAGCGGCCCGAGCTGCCGGCGGATCTCGCCGGTGAGGTCGGTGATCCGGGTGAGGTTGGCCTCCATCGCCTCGAGCTTCCGCAGCGCTCGCTCCTTGCGCTTGCGGTGCTTGAGGACCCCGGCCGCCTCCTCGATGAACCCGCGCCGCTCCTCCGGCGTCGCGCGCAAGACCGCGTCGAGCTGACCCTGGCCGACGATGACGTGCATCTCCCGGCCGATGCCGCTGTCCGAGAGCAGCTCCTGGATGTCGAGCAGCCGGCAGGAGGTGCCGTTGATCGCATACTCCGAACCGCCGCTGCGGAACATCGTCCGGGAGATGGTCACCTCGGTGTAATCGATGGGCAGCGCGCCGTCGGTGTTGTCGATGGTCAGGCTCACCTCGGCGCGACCGAGCGGCGGCCGGCCGGCCGTGCCGGCGAAGATGACGTCCTCCATCGAGCCGCCGCGCAACGACTTGGCGCCCTGCTCGCCCATGACCCAGGCCAACGCGTCGACGACGTTCGATTTGCCGGACCCGTTGGGCCCGACGATGCACGTGATGCCTGGCTCGAGGCGCAGGTGGGTCGACGACGCAAAGGACTTGAAGCCCTTCATCGTCAGGCTCTTGACGTACATCGCCGCAACCCTACAAGCGCGATGACCGCCTACCCCGGACCTCGACCGCTCGGTGGTTCGAGGGACCGCTGATGCTGCTGTGAGTCAGCACCGGTCAGGACTGGGCCGCCTCAGCGATCTGCTCGTGGTGATGGATGACCTCGGCGATGACGAACTCGAGGAACTTCTCGGCAAAGACCGGGTCCAGTCCGGACTCCTGGGCCAGGGCCCGCAGCCGGGCCACCTGCTGCTCCTCGCGCTTCGGGTCCGCCGGCGGCATATGCAGCTCGGCCTTGAGCACCCCGACCGCCTGGGTCGCCTTGAACCGTTCCGCCAGCAGGTGGATCAGCGCCGCGTCGATGTTGTCGATGCTCGCGCGGAGCCGGAGCAGCTCGGAAGGCACCTCGAGAGCTGGCTCGCCCGAGACTTCGGTCGACACGCGGTTCAGGGTATGCCTCACTTCGCGTTGAACGACCCGACGCCGGGCAGGGCGCGACCCCACTGCGTTACGACCCCCACCACCGAACCGGGCCGGCCGGTCGTGGACGGGGACTCGTCCAGGAGGGCGAGGAACCGGTCCACCGCGTCCCCGTCGCCCTGCGCCACGAGCTCGACCCGACCGTCGGGAAGGTTCTTCGCGTACCCGACGAGACCAAGGTCACGCGCGCGCGCCCGGGCCCAGAACCGGAACCCCACGCCCTGGACGTCACCGCGAACGTAGGCGGTGGCCCGCTCGGTACCGCCGGAACCCTTCGCCACACATTCACCCTATGAGCCCGACTCCGGCCACCGCGTGGCTCCACGGGTTCCGCGGGCCGCCTCCCTATGCTCGCGATCGGGGTCGGACGGGGAGGAGGCGGCACGGTGTCCACGCTGGCGCGCCCAGCCCCGACGACGGCGCCTCCTCGGGATGCGCCAGCCCGCCCCGCCCTCACCGGGCGCCTCGAGGGGCTCGACGGGCTTCGGGCCCTGGCCATCGTCGCCGTCGTCGTCTATCACCTCGACCCCGCCTGGCTGCCCGGCGGGTTCCTGGGCGTCGACGTGTTCTTCGTCGTGTCCGGGTTCCTCATCACGACGCTGCTCCAGCGTGAGGCGTTGACCCGCGGTCGGATCGCGTTCGGTCGCTTCTGGAACCGCCGAGCCCGACGGCTCCTGCCGGCGCTGGTCCTGTGCGTCGTCGTCAGCACCGTGGCCGCCCGGGTCGCCCATCACGACCTCGTGGTTCACATCGACCGTCAGCTCCTGGGCGCCCTGACCTTCTCCACGAACTGGGTCGAGATCGGGGCCGGATCCAGCTACTTCGACCAGACCTCTCCGCAGCTGTTCATGAACTTCTGGTCCCTGGCGGTGGAGGAGCAGTTCTACCTCGCCTGGCCACTGGTGGTGGCCGCCGTGATGACGACTGTGCTGCTGCGCCGGCGCCCGTCCTTGTCGGTTGGCCTGGCGCTGATCCTTGCCGTGCTCTCTACGGCGCTGATGGCGCTCTGGTTCGTCCCCGGCGACGACGCCACTCGCGTCTACTACGGCACCGACACCCACGTCATGGGGTTGATGCTCGGAGCGGCGCTGGCTTTCGCGTACGCGTCGTGGACCACCGCCCCGCCCAACTCCTTCCGGCGCGCCCGGTATGCCACGGCATGGCTCGCCGTTCGCCGACCGGTCCTCGGGATGGCTCTGCTGGTGCTGGCGGCACTGTTGTGGGTTCTCCGCGAGGACTCCCCTCTGACGTTTCGGGGTGGGCTGCCCGCCGCCTGCGTGGCCACCGTCGTGCTGGTCGCGGCGCTGCTGCCCGTGGCGCAACCGATCAGCGGTGGGCATACCGAGGGGTCGTCGGCCCTCGCCGACTCCCGCTGGCGGACGCTGCTCTGCGCAGAGCCGATGACCTGGATCGGGCGCCGGTCCTACGGCATCTACCTGTGGCACTGGCCGGTGATCGTCATCATCGGCCAGGACATGCGGACAGCGCCCGGCACGTTCCAGCACATCGTCAGTGCGATCTGGTGCGTCCTCGTCACCATCGCCCTGGCCGACATGTCCTACCGGTTCGTCGAGGCGCCGATCCGGGTGTGGGGATTCCGGGAGTGTGGACGGATGGCCTGGCAGTCGATGAGATCCGGTGTGTCGGCGGCGCCCCGCTGGGTGGCGGCCGCATCGGTGGTGCTCGTCGCCGCCTGTGTCGCGGTCGTCATGACGGCGCCGTCCCGCAGCGACACGGAGCAAGCCATCGGCGACAGTCCGGTCGCCGTGGCGACCCCTGAGCCCGCGCCTTCGGCGAGCGTGCCAGCGGCCCCGGCGGCCGGTAGCCCGGCGCAGGACTGGTCCATGCCGAACGGCGACCAGATCGACGTGTTCGGCGACTCCCTTGTCGCGACGACGAAGCAGGCCATCGACTACTACTTCCCCGGGGTGCGACAGGACGCGAAGTCGAACCGCCGGTGGAGCGACGGGCTGGCGGCGGTCACCTCGCGCGGCGCGGACACCCGGCGCGCGGTAGTCCTGGCCTTTGGCACCAATGCGGGCGTCACCGAGGACACCGTCGTCCGCACCCTCGACCTGCTCGGGGCGAACCGCATGGTGGTGCTGGTCAACCTCTACAACCCCAAGTCGACGTGGATCGACGAGGCGAACGCCACGTTGGCCCGGGTCGCCTCGACGCGATCCAACGTCATCGTCGCCGACTGGAACGCTGCGATTAAGGCCAACCTGGGCCTGCTGCAGTCGGACAAGGTGCACCCGGGACTCTCCGGCGCGCATCTGTTCGCCAAGACGGTCCGGGCCGCGATGGCCGAGCTGAGCACCCGGCACACGGGCCAGGCGGTCGTGCTCAAGGAGCTCAAAGGTCCGTGACGCGGGGCCTCGGAATGACCGGCCGCCGGTGTATCGACGCCACCTGAGTTCCGCTCCTCTGGTCATGGACCTGGAGATCAGTGCGGACCCAACTCGTCCGGCGCCGGCCGAGCCCGGGCGTGAGTACGCGCAGTGGCTGACGTGCACCGCGTGCGCCGTCGCCTGGGTCGGCATGTGGTCCGAGGAGCCGTGCTGGTGCTGCGGGAGCCGCGATCATGTCCGGCTTCGCTGGACGGTAGCCGCCTAGGGCCGCACCTAGCGGCCGGCCAAGCACCAATGGTCCATTTGCGCCCGGGAATCCGTGCGCTCACGGACCAATGGTTGCGTCACGTGGCGAGATGGTGGGCGTCGAGGCGCCTCGGGAAACAGTGGTCCGTTTGCGCCCGGGAATCCGAGCGCAAAGAGACCAGTGTTTGCGTCGGTTGCCGAGCCGGACCCTCATCTACTGCGCCACTCGGTAAAACGCCGGGTTGGAAGACGGCTGCGCAGCGGCCCTACTCCGCCAGCCATGCCGCATACGCGTCGAAGGTGTACGGCCGGCCGAGGAAGTCCTCGACGAGGTCCGCAGCGTCCTGCTGACCGCCCCGCGCGAGGATCCGGTCGCGGTACCGCCCGGCGACGGCCGGGTCGAACATGTTGGCCCGGTCGAACGCGCTGAAGAGGTCCTTGGCGATGACCAGTGACCACATGTACGTGTAGTAGCCCGAGCCGTAGCCCTCGAGATGGCCGAACGACGCGGGCATGTGCGTGCCCTCGATGTACGGAAACAGGCTGTATCGCGTCTGCAGCTCTCGAGTCCGCTCGGTGAGGTCGTCGGGGATGTCGACGTGGAACCAGTACGACATCGACGCGTAGAACATCTGCGTCCGGGCGTTGTAGCCCTTGCCGAAGTCGTCGGCCCGCCGCATCTTGTGGACCAGTTCGGCCGGGATCTGCTCGCCCGCCGCGTTGCGCGCGAAGGTCCGTAACACGTCCGCGTCCCAAGCCCATTCCTCGAGCATCTGGCTCGGCGCCTCGACGAAGTCCCACTCGGTGGCCACGCCGGAGAACCGCACCCACTCGCCGCGACCGGCCAGCACGTGGTGCACCAGGTGACCGAACTCGTGGAACAGCGTCGTGACGTCGGAGTGCTCCATGAGGCCGCGCGGGAAGTTGCAGACGAGGACGCCCTCGGCGAGCTGCCGGTCCTTGATGCCGCGGACGAGGTCGAACTGCGCCGCGTGCTTGAACTTGCCCTCCCGGGGATGCAGGTCGAGGTAGATCCGGCCGAGCCGCTCGCCGGTGTCGCTGAGATGGACGTCGTATGCGGCGACCGCCTCGTCCCAGAGGACGGCGTCTTCCGCGGGCCGGTAGGTCAGCCCGAAGAGGCGGCCGGTGACGGCGAGGAGGCCGCGGCGAACGGCAGCGAAGTCGAAGTAGGCGCGGACCTGCTGCGCGTCGACGTCAAGCTGCTCCCGGCGGACCGCCTCGGCGTAGAACGCCAGGTCGGACGCGTCGATCGTCTCGGCGTCGGGGTAGTCCTGCCGCATCCGGTCGAGGACGACCTGGCGGTCGCGCTGTCCCGACTCGAGCGCCGCGTCGGCGATCCGGTCGATGAACTGCGGAATCGCGGCGCCGTGCTTGATCATCTTGACCTCGGCGTCGTACTCGGCCCAGTCCGGGTAGCCGAGGAGTCCTGCGTGCTCACGCCGGATCTCCAAGAGCTCCCTGAGCAGCGCGTCGTTGGCTGGCCAGGCGCGGTTGAGGAACTCCTTGCGCAGCGCTCGCCGGGTCTCGCGGTCGCGGCCATAGGTCGAGAACGGGACCACGTCCGGGTAATCCGTCGTGAGCGTGACCAGCCCGTTCTCGTCGACGGCATGGGCGTCGATCCAGTCCTGTGGCATCCCGTCGAGCTTGTCGGGCGTGACCTTGACGCTGCGGACGTCGTCGCGGATGTTCTTGCTGAACTCCTGTCCGACCAGGACGGCCCGTTCCGACAGCTCCTTGACGCGGGCGCGCGTGGCGTCGTCCTTGTCGACGCCGCCGCGGCGGAAGTCGAGCAGCGTCTTGTCGAGCAGGCGCTTGGCGGTCGGCTCGAGGCCCGACCCGTCGACCGCGGCGAACACCTCGTACAGCTCACGGTCGAGGCTGAGATCGGTGTCCAACTTCTGGACCTCTTGCATCGCGGCCTCGCCGCGTGAACGCACCGCCTCTAGCGGGTGGACCTCGCTGAACAGCGAGGAGACCGACGCGACGTTGGCGATGGCGATGCTGACGTCGTTCCACCGCGCCAGGAGGTCAGGGGCATCGGTCGGCCGGTCAGCCTTGATGGCGGCAACGAGCTCCCGGGCCTGGTCAAGGTCACTTCGAGCCCGGGCGTCGAGCCACTCCTCGGCGGCGGAGGGCTCGGGCAGGGTCAGAGGGCTGAGCGACTCCGTCACGGCGACGATGCTAACTGCCGCAAATGTCCGGCCGTCCGGGCTGCCTTCTAGGCTGGCGCGATGCGCAACGTCGTGGTCGTCGAGAACCTCTCGCTGGACGGGGTGATGCAGGGCCCAGGACGGCCGGACGAGGACGACCGCGGCGGCTTCCCCTACGGCGGGTGGGCCTCGGACATCCTGAGCCACAACCCCGAGGCGGTGCAGGCCAGCATGGGCGACACCGGAGGGCCGGCGGAGATGCTGTTCGGGCGGCGCACCTACCTCGACGTGGTGGGCCACTGGCTGTCGACGCCGGAGCCGAACCCCTTTACGGACATCCTGCGCAACACCAGGAAGTACGTCGCCTCCCGCACGCTGACCGAGCCGCTGCCGCACCCCAACTCGGTGCTGCTCGAGGGCGACGCCGTCGAGGCGGTCCGCGCCCTGAAGGCGGAGGGCGACGGCGACCTCATCGTCCTCGGCAGCGGCGACCTCGTGCGCCAGCTGGCGGCGGCGGCACTGGTCGACGCCTACCAGCTGACGATCCTGCCCGTCGTCCTCGGCGCCGGTACTCGCCTGTTCGGCGACACGCATACCGAGCTGGAGCCCGTCTCCGCGCAGGCGTTCCCCAGCGGCATCTTCGTCAGCCGGTTTCGGGTGGTTGGACGATGACCGCGCGGGTCGTCGACCTCCATGAGCGGCTCTCCCTGTTCTCCGAGCACTGGAGTCCCAAGGTCGTCGCGCGGCTCAACGACTACGCCGTGAAGGTGGTCAAGCTCAAGGGTGAGTTCGTCTGGCACAGCCACCCGGAGACCGACGAGCTCTTTCTGGTCGTCGAGGGAACGCTGGTCATCCAGCTGCGCGACTCGAAGGGAGAGCAGGACGTGACGCTGGGGCCCGGCCAGCTCTACGTCGTGCCGAGAGGCGTGGAACACCGACCAGTCGCCGAGGGTGACGTGAGCGTGGTGCTCGTCGAGCCGGAGGGGACCGTCAACACCGGTGACGCTGGTGGGCCGCTCACCGCCGTTCCGGAGGACCTGATCGGCTGAGCGTGACGAGCCGGGGCCGCGGCTGGCAGCGCGGGCATGAGAACGAGGACCGGTTCATGAAGGCTTCGCGCCGGATCGGCGTCCCGCACCGGCGGCACGGCCGGCCCTCCTGTCCGTATGCGTCGAGAGACCGGTCGAAGTAGCCGGACGAGCCGTTGACGTTGACGTAGAGCGCGTCGAAGCTCGTCCCGCCTTGGCCGAGCGCCTCAACCATGACGTCGCGGGCGTGGCCGAGCAGCCGGTGGAGAGCGGGTTTGGTGAGCCGGCTCGCGGGACGCTCTCCGTGGATGGCAGCTCGCCACAGCGCCTCGTCGGCGTAGATGTTGCCGATTCCGCTGACCAGCGACTGGTCGAGCAGACAGCGCTTGACCGCGCTGGAGCGGGACTTCATCCGGGCCACGACGGCGCGTTCGTCCCAGGCCGCCTCGAGCGGGTCGGGGGCAATGTGGGCGATCGGTTCGGGGATCCCGTATGCGTCCAGCTCCGCAAGCGCCACGCCGCCGAAGGTCCGCTGGTCGACGAACCGCAGCTCCGTCTCACCGTCGCCGAAGGTGAACCGGGCGTGGAGATGCTTCTCGTCCGGGGCGTCCGGCGGCTGGACGAGCAGCTGGCCGCTCATCCCGAGGTGCATCAGCAGCCCTTGGTCATGGCCGTCCGGAGCCTGGAGGACGAGCCACAGGTACTTGCCACGGCGTCTGGCTTCCACGACTCGAGAGCCCTCGACGCGGGCTTGGAGGTCAGCGGCACCTGGCAGGTGGCGCCGCACGACGCGAGCGCCGCGGAACTCAGCCGTGTCGATGTCGCGGCCGACGACGTACGCCTCCAGACCACGGCGGACCGTCTCGACCTCGGGGAGCTCAGGCATTCCGGAGCAGGGTGAGCCGACGCATACCGACCGGCGCGAACGGTCCGAACGTCACTGGACCTCTGGCTCGAGAGCCGGGCTGGGCCGGCGCCGCTGGTCGAGGGCGGCCCAGGCCTGCTCGGCGGCGCGCTGCTCCGCCTCCTTCTTGCTGCGTCCGGTGCCGTGCCCGAGGACCTCGTCCCCGACGACGGCGCTGGCCACGAACTGCTTCTCGTGATCCGGGCCGGAGTGATCGACCTGATATTCGGGGGTGCCGAGCGCGGCGGCCGCGGCCAGCTCTTGCAGGCTGGTCTTCCAGTCCAGGCCCGCCCCGAGGGACGCCGACTGGGTCATCAGCGGGTCGAACAGGTGGTGGACGAAGACGCTCGCGGTGCCGATCCCGCACGACAGGTGGATCGTCCCGATCAGCGCCTCCATGGTGTCGGCGAGGATGGAGGCCTTGTCGCGCCCGCCGGTCGCTTCCTCACCGCGGCCGAGGAAGACGTAGTCCCCGAGGCCGATGGTCCGAGCGACGTCGGCGAGGGCCCGCATGTTGACCACCGCCGCCCGCAGCTTGGCCAGCTGACCCTCGGGCAGGTCGGGATGGGTCCGGTACAGCGTGTCGGTAACCACGAGGCCGAGCACCGAGTCGCCGAGGAACTCGAGGCGCTCGTTGTTGGGCAGGCCACCGTGCTCGTACGCATACGAGCGGTGGGTGAGGGCACGGACCAGCAGCGCCTCGTCGACCTCCGCCCCGACGACCTCGATCAGGTAGTCGAGCAGCGTGCCGACGGGTCGCGGGAACGCGTTGCTGTTCGCGGCCGGCGACGTCATGAGGTCACCCGTAGTGACCCCGCTCAGCCCTGGTGCTCGGAACGCTCGGCGGTGGCGTAGTA
>JBKPQA010000120.1:0-9517 GCA_046733835.1 Actinomycetota bacterium | reverse complement strand
CCTCGAGGGCACGACTCGACCCACTGTTCCCGGCCGCACGGAACAACCAGCTCGGTCGAGGCACGCCCGAACGTGAGGAGGTAGTCGGAGCCGTCGGAACTCACGGTCAGGTCCATGCCGCGCGTCAACGGCTGGTCGTCCGCAGTCTTCTCGGCGACGAACGTCACCGGCCCATCCGGTCCGTCGTGTCGTGCATGGACTACGGGCAGGGCAAGGGCGGCGAGGCGCTCCGCCAGCCGCGCCTCCGACGCACACCGGTTGTCCTCCGGCCCAGGACCGCTGTCGAGCTCGGGCAGCAACCGCTCCCAGAACACGTCGAGCACCTGCTGCATGTCCTCGGTGCTCGCGGTGGTGACGACGACGAGGTCTGACTCGGGGACGACGACGCAGAACTGGCCGTATGCACCGTCGCCCCGGTATCCGTGTCGCGCCATCCAGTACTGGTAGCCGTAGCCCTGCCGCCAGTCGGTGGGTCGACCCGCGTCGTTGTCGTTGTCGATATGACTCCGTGTGGCCAGCGCGACCCAGCCGTCCGGGAGCACTCGTCTACCGTTCCAGACCCCGTCCTGGAGCAGCAGCTGTCCGAAACTGGCGACGGACTCGGTCTGCAGGTGCAGTCCGGTGAACCCCAGGGCGACGCCATGCTCGTCCGTGTCCCAGCGCGCCGGCCCGACGCCGAGCGGGTCGAGCAGCCGCGGGCGCAAGTAGTCGAGCAGCGGCTGCCCCGTGTGCTCCTCGACGATGGTGGCGAGCGCCATCGTCGTGGGGTTGTTGTAGGCGTGCCGTGAGCCGACGGGCTCCTCCGGTGGGATGCGCAGGAAACCGCGGACGAGGTCGCCCTCGCGGAGCTGCCGGGCCCGCTCCAAGGTGTCGTCCCGGTGCCCCGTCGACATCGAGAGCAGGTGGTGGACGGTCAGCTGGGCGACCGCTGGGTCGAGGTTCGGCGGAGTATGCGTCGGTAGCAGGTCGACGACTCGGTCGTCCAGCCGGAACCGGCCCTCGGCGACAGCGAAGCCGACCGCCGTGGACGTGAAGGACTTGCTGAGTGAGTAGAGCAGGTGCACGCGGTCGGCGGAGTAGGGCGTCCACCAGCCTTCGGCCACGACGTGTCCGTGCCGAAGCACCAGGAGGCTGTGCATCTCCAGACTGAAGGCCTCCAGATCGTCGAGCACGGCGTGCACGGCGGCGGCGGGCACACCGACGTCGGACGGTCTGGCGCGCGGGAGGCGGGTCGCCGTCGTCTCGCTCACCGGCTCACCATAGGTGGCTGCCGGGCTCCGCGGTCGGCTCATTGCCTGTGTCGGTTGTGGTCGCCAGGGTAGGGGCATGATCTCGACGCTCCGCCACCAGCTCCGACCCGTCGTCGTGTGCGGAATCGTCCCGCCCGAGATCCTCCGTCGGATCGCGGACGGTGCCGGACCGGACCATCCGGAGGTGCCTGACGATGCCGCGGCCGCGGCGCAGCGCACCCTGGAGGCCGACGCGCGCATGCGGCGCCAGCGAGAGGTCTATGCCGAACGCGGCCGCGGTGACCTGCGGGGGCCTATTCCCGGGTTGCCCAACCTCCGCGTCGACGAACGCGTCAAGGAGGCCGAGAGACGCGCGCAGGCCCAGGCCGAGCCGGTGGTCCAGCGCGCCGTGTACGACGCGCAGCACCAGTCCAAGCTGCCGGGACAACTCGTGCGCGGTGAGGGCAAACCTCCGACGACTGACGATTCGGTCAACCGCGCCTACGACGGCCTCGGCGCGACGTGGGACCTCTACTGGTCGGCATTCCAGCGCAACTCTCTCGACGGAAAGGGGCTGGAGCTTGTCGCGTCGGTGCACTTCGGGGAGCAGTACGACAACGCCTTCTGGGACGGCCAGCAGATGGTCTTCGGGGATGGAGACGGCACCTACTTCAACGACTTCACCTCAAGCGTCGACGTCATTGGCCATGAGCTGGCCCACGGTGTCACCCAGTACACGGCGGGGCTCACCTACGTCACGCAGTCCGGGGCGCTCAACGAGTCGGTGTCCGACTGCTTCGGATCGATGGTCAAGCAGCAGGTCCTCGGCCAGGACGCCGCCGACGCCGACTGGCTCATCGGCGAGGGGCTCTTCACGGCCAACGTGCACGGGGTGGCGCTTCGCTCGATGAAGGCACCGGGCACCGCATACGACGACCCGGTCCTCGGCAAGGACCCGCAGCCGGCCGACATGGACGGCTACGTCAGGCTGCCCGCCGATGCGCAGCACGACAACGGCGGCGTGCACACGAACTCCGGCATCCCCAACCGCGCGTTCTATCTGGCCACCGCGAGGATCGGTGGCCGGTCCTGGGAAGGTGCCGGACTCGTCTGGTACGACGTCTTGAGCGGTTCGAGCATCACCAAGGACATCGACTTCGCGGGGTTCGCGACGCTGACCGTCGAGGCCGCCGAGGCCCGGTTCGGCACGGGCAGCAGTCAGGCCACGGCCGTCAAGGACGCGTGGCAGACGGTGAAGGTCCTCAAGGGCACGACCACGAAGACGCGCAGAAAGAGCGCCAAGAAGGCCGTCGCGAAGACCACGACAAACAAGGCTTAGCGGCTCAGAAACCCAGCCGCTGCAACTGCTTCGGATCGCGCTGCCAGTCCTTGGCGACCTTGACGTGCAGGTCGAGGTAGACCGGCTGGCCGAGGAGCGCCTCGATCTGCCGCCGCGCTGTCGTGCCGACCACGCGCAGCCGTGACCCTCCACGCCCGATCACGATGGCCTTCTGGCTGGATCGCTCGACGAAGACGTTGACCCGCACGTCGAGCAGCGGGGAGTCGGCCGGCCGTCCCTCGCGAGGGACCATCTCGTCGACGACAACGGCCAGCGAGTGGGGAAGCTCGTCGCGCACCCCTTCGAGGGCGGCCTCGCGCACCAGCTCGGCGATCATCACCGCCTCCGGCTCGTCGGTGAGAACGCCGTCGGGGTAGAGCTGCGGCGACTCCGGGAGATACCTCGACAGGACGTCCCGAACCACATCGACCTGATCACCCCGGGTGGCGGAGCAGGGCACGATCTCGTCCCACGAGCCGAGCTGGTCGATGGCGATGAGGTGCTCGGCCAGCTGCGCGCGGTCGACCCGATCGCTCTTGGTGGCGATGGCGACGACGGGCTTCCGCTTGACCCTCTGCAGCTCGGTCAGCTCACGGGCGATGAAGGTGTCGCCCGGACCGGGCCGCTGGTCGGCGGGAAGGCAGAACCCGATGACGTCGACCTCGAGCAAGGTCTCCCGGACCAGGTCGTTGAGCCGCTCACCCAGGAGCGTGCGGGGCTTGTGCAGACCCGGCGTGTCGACGAGGACCAGCTGCGTGCCAGGACTCATGGCGATGCCGCGGATGGTGTGCCGCGTGGTCTGCGGTTTGGAGGAAGTGATGGCCACCTTCTGGCCGACCAGCGCGTTGGTCAACGTCGACTTGCCGGCGTTGGGGCGGCCCACCAGACAGGCAAACCCGGCCCGGTATGCCGGTTCGTCTCCGCCGGTCGCTGGATCGGCCCGGCGCCGCTCAACGCTCATGGGCTTGCTCCTTCTCGAGCATGCGCCGTGCGAGCGGTTCAGGCTCCTCGTCCGGTGGCTCCAGCCGCCGGACGACCACCGTCGCGATCCGGTGGCGACGACCGGCCATCTTCTCGGCGGTGAGGGACAAGCCGGCGACCGGCGCGTGCGAGCCGGGGATCGGCACCCGGCCGATCGCCTTGGCCAGCAATCCTCCGACGGTGTCGACCTCTTCCTCGTCGATGTCGACGTCGAAGAGGTCGGCCAGGTCGTCGACGCTCATCCCAGCTGGCACCCGGAAGCCGCCGTCCTCCAGCTCCTCGACCGTGGGCGACTCCTTGTCGTACTCGTCGTCGATCTCACCGACGATCTCCTCGAGGATGTCCTCGATCGTCACCAACCCGGCGGTGCCGCCGTACTCGTCGACGACCATCGCGAAGTGGTTCTGCTCCCGCTGCATCTCCTTGAGGAGATCGTCGGCCGGCTTGCTCTCCGGCACGAAGTGCAGCGGACGCATGAGCTGGTCCACCGGCGTATGCGAGGAGTCCGGGTCCGCATACGTCCTCCGCACGACGTCCTTGAGGTACAGCACCCCCCGCGCGTCGTCGCTGTCCTCGCCGACGACGGGGATGCGGGAGAACCCCGATCGGATGAACAGCGACATGGCATGCCGCAGGTTCTTGTCGTGGTTGATCGTCACCATGTCGGTGCGCGGCACCATGACTTCACGGACCACCGTGTCGCCGAGCTCGAAGACCGAGTGGATCATCTCCCGCTCGCCTTCCTCGATCACCGCCGTGTCACCGGCGATGTCGAGCAGGTCCCGCAGCTCCGCCTCGCTCTGGAACGGGCCGTCGCGGTAGCCCTTGCCGGGGGTGACGGCGTTGCCGAGAGCGACGAGGACCCGCGAGACGGGGCCGAGCACCTTGCGCAGACCCACCGCGACCGGCGCCGCCCACAGCGCCACGGTGTCGTAGTTCTGGCGGCCCAGGGTGCGAGGAGAGACGCCGACGACTACGAACGAGACGACGGCCATGACGACGATCGAGATGGTCAGCGCCCAGCCGACGCTGTCGACGAGGCCGAGGATGGCCACCGTGATGAAGACGGCGCAGGTCGCCTCGGCGACGACGCGCAAAAAGGCGAGGACGGCGAGGTAGGCCGCGGAGTCGGCGACGACGGTGACCAGGGATCGGGAGCCGGACCGCCCTTCCTCGGCCAGCTCTCCGGCGCGGACGCGGGACATCCGGAAGATCGCCGACTCGGCCGCCGCGAGGCTGAAGGCCACGACGATGCTCACCAGTGCGAACAGCACCATCTGGGTGAACACGGTGCTTCCTAGCGTCGGGTGGTGGGCGTACGGCCGCGGCCGGCCAGAAAGGTCAGCAGCAGCTGCCGCTGGAGCTCGAACATCTCGCGTTCCTCGTCCGCTTCCGCGTGGTCGAAGCCCAGTAGGTGGAGGATTCCGTGCGTCGTGAGCAGGAGCAGCTCTTCGTCGGTCGCGTGACCGGCCTCCATGGCCTGTTTCTCCGCGACGCTCGGGCAGAGCACGATGTCCCCGAGGACCCCCTCCTCCGGCTCCTGGTCCTCACGTCCGGGCCGCAGCTCGTCCATCGGGAAGCTCATGACGTCCGTCGGACCGGGCAGGTCCATCCATTGCACGTGCAGCGTCTCCATCGCCGGCTCGTCGACGAGGGTGATGCACAGGTCGGCCTGCGGATGAACGCGCATCTCGCCCATGACATAGCGGGACAGGGCGACAAGCTCGGTGGCGTCAGCGGGGTACTCCGTCTCGTTGAGGACCTCGACGCTCACGGGGTGGCCGTTCGTCGGTTCTCGGGACGGTCGTTGCGGGGCGGCCGGCGGCGCTCGGGCCGGCTGTCCCGCATACCCTCCCGTCGCTGACGCGCGTCCGAGCGGTCGTAGGCGTCGACGATCGCCGTGACGAGACGGTGCCGGACCACGTCGGCAGAGGTCAGCTCGGAGAAATGGATGTCCTCGACGCCGTCGAGAATGTGGCGAACCTGGCGAAGACCGGACTGAGTTCCCTCGGGTAGGTCGACCTGGGTGACGTCGCCGGTAACGACCATCTTGGAGCCGAACCCGAGGCGGGTAAGGAACATCTTCATCTGCTCGGCCGACGTGTTCTGAGCCTCATCGAGAATGATGAACGAGTCATTCAGCGACCGCCCCCGCATATACGCCAGCGGAGCGACTTCGATGGTCCCGGCGGCCATCAACCTCGGGATTGAGTCCGGGTCGACCATGTCGTGCAGCGCGTCGTAGAGCGGCCGCAGGTACGGGTCGATCTTGTCGTTGAGGGTGCCCGGCAGGAATCCGAGCCGCTCCCCCGCCTCGACCGCCGGCCGGGTGAGGATGATCCGGTTGACCTGCTTGGACTGCAGCGCTGCGACGGCCTTGGCCATAGCCAGGTACGTCTTGCCGGTACCGGCCGGCCCGATGCCGAAGACAATGGTGTGCTGGTCGATGGCGTCGACGTAGCGTTTCTGGTTCAGCGTCTTGGGCCGGATCGTGCGCCCGCGGTTGCTGACGATGTTCATCGTCAGCACGTCGGCAGGACGCTCCAGGGTCTGGTTGCGCAGCATGGCGATCGACCGTTCGACGGCGTCCCGGTTCAGCGGCTGGCCGGCGTCGAGGATGACGAGGAGCTCGTCGAGCAGCCGCTCGACCAGGGCCACCTCGGGGCTCGCGCCGCGGAGCGAGATCTCGTTGCCGCGGACATGGACGTCGAGCAGAGGGAACGCCCGTTCGATCGTCCGTAACAGCTCGTCACGCGGTCCGAGCAGCGTGACCATCGGGATCGACGTGGGGATCGTGATGATGTGCGTCGGGACGTGCGGGCTCGCGGTGCTGACGTCGTCGAGGTCGTCGCGGTCGCTCGGCGCGGAGGAATGGTCGGCGTCGGTCATGTTCCGCCCAGTTTACGTGCGGGACCTTCTACCTTCCGACCCGGCGTGTTACCCAGTTTCGGCCACCTGTGGCGCCGCAAGACTCGGTAAAAGGTCCGGTTGGATGGCGGGGGTCAGCCGGGCGGCCAGGCCATTCGGCGGCCGCCCAGCACGTGCAGGTGCGCGTGGAAGACGGATTGTCCGGCCTGCTCACCGGTGTTGGCCACCATCCGGAAGCCCTCGTCCAGGTCCTCCTCCGCCACCGAGGCACCGAGGGACACGACGTCGGCCAGCTCCTCCGGGTACTCGGCGAGCGCGCCGAGGTTCTCGACGTGCCGCCGGGGGATCACGAGGACGTGGGTGGGTGCCTGCGGGTTGATGTCGCGGAACGCTACGGACAGTCCCGTTTCACGGACGACGTCCATCGGCACCTCGCCGGCGAGCATGCGGCAGAACAGGCACATGGCCGCGATCCTGCTGATGCCCGCAGAGCGTGTCAACCGGTTCCGGGGCCTCCGCGTTCTCTGATCATGGGAGCCTTGAGCATGGCGGATCCCGGCACAGTGGATCCGGGCGCCGGCGTCCGCGGCGCCGCGCGGGGGTCTTCCGACGCCGTCTCGCGCCGAGGCTCCGACGAGGCGCTCACCGAGCTGTATGCCGCCCATTGGGTGTCGCTGGTACGGCTCGGTCACCTGCTGCTCCGGGACCGGAGCCGTGCGGAGGAGGTCGTACAGGATGCCTTCATCGCCGCATACCCCCGGCTGGCTCGGCTCCGCGAGGAGGGAACGGCGCTGGCCTACCTGCGCCGGTCGGTCGTCAACGGCTGCCGCTCCGGGTTCCGGCGCCACGGTGTCGAGAAGCGCTACCTCACGTCGGTCGCCGGGTCAGCGGAGGCGCTGGGCCGGACGGCCGGCGAGAGTGCCGAGGTGACCGCCCTGCGGCGTGACGCGGACGCCGCTCTGCTGGAAGCCGTCCACCGGCTGCCGCTACGGCAGCGCGAGGTCGTCGTCCTCCGGTACTACGGCGACCTCACCGAGCAGCAGATCGCCGACGCGCTCGACATCTCACCGGGTTCAGTCAAGGCGCACGCCCATCGGGCCCTCACGACACTCCGCAGCGCGCTGGGAGGTGCCTCATGACCGACCGTCACGGCTTCGAGGGACTCGAGGACATCGAGGACCGGCTGCGCGGGGCGCTGTCACGCGAGGCCGACCGCGTGCAGCCGGAGGACCGGCTGAGCGACATCCGCGCCGCCGTATCCCCCTCCCAGGTCCGCCGCTGGAGGTGGGTGGCGCCGATCGCCGCCGCCGCGGCCGTCGCCGCCGTCGGCGTGGCCGTCTGGGTAGGGCTTCGGCCCACGACCCAGCCGACGCCGGCGCCGGCGAACCCGTCGACGACTGCTCCCGCGCTGCCATCGCCGAGCAACGCCCCGTCGGCGAGCAGCCCCACGCCGAGCACCGGCTCCGGATCGCCGTCGTCAACGGGGTCCTCGACCTCTGCTCCAGCGCCGACCGTGTCGGTCGCGCTGCCGGTCTACTACGTCGCTCCCCCGGGGTCGGCGGACGGCCACTACCGCCTGGTTCGGGTGTTCGTTCCCGGCCAGCTGCCGTCCGGCGCCACGACCGCGCAGAAGGCGGACGCGGCCCTAGCCGCCGCTGTCACCGTGCCCGCGAACAATACGAACCGGTTCGTCGCCGCCTGGCCGACGGGCACCACCGCAAAATACGTCGCCATGACCGCCCCTGAGCTCGGGGTGTCCCTGAGCGGCCCTGGAGTCACCGGGCTACCGGAGGAGGCGCAGCGGATGGCCGTGCAGGCCCTCGTCTGGACGGTGACCGCCGCGGCGCAGCAGGCGCAGGCCCCGGTGTCGGTCGTGGTCAGCGGCGGGCGGATCTTCGAAAGTGTCAGCACGAACGTCTTCAAGCGACCGGCCGACGACCGCCAGTTCGAGGAGATCGCATCGATCTGGGTGGACAGCCCGTATGCGGGCCAGGTCCTCAGCGCCGGTAAGGCGGTCGTGGTGACTGGCCAGGCGTGCGTGTTCGAGGCGAACGTCACCTGGGAGCTGCGTCAGGGAGGCTCGGTCGTCCAGCAGGGCCACACCACGGCGACCAGCGGCTGCCCTCAACAAGGGTCGTGGACCGTGAATGTGGGGACGCTGCCGGCTGGCCAGTACGAGTTCCGCGGCATCGAGGTCAGCCCCAAGGACGGCAGCATCGCCTTCCAGAACATCGTGCCGTTCACGGTCCGCTGAAGGTCAGCGCCAGCGCAACATCGCGGCCAGCACCGCCAGCGCGGCCGGCCCGGCGGTCGAGGATCGAAGCACCTCGGAGCCGAGCCGCACCGGTCGGCCACCGGCGGCGACCAGCTCCGCCAGCTCAGGGTCGCTGATCCCACCCTCGGGCCCGACGACGACCACAATCTCTCTGCTCGTCGGAAGCTCCACGGCGGACAAGGGCTCCGTACCCGCTTCGTGGAGAACCAGGGCAAGCGCGGCGCGCCCGACACGTTTGGCGACCTCGGACGTGGTCGCCGGCTCGGAGACCACCGGCACCCGGGCGCGCCGGGACTGCTTGCTGGCCGCCACGCATACCGACTCCCAGCGCCGACGGCCGTTCTCCTCGCGTTCACGCCCGCGCCAGACGACGACGCCGCGGGCGGCCTGCCATGGCACCACCTCGTCGACGCCCAGCTCGGTCGCGGTCTCGACGGCCTGCTCGTCCCGGCCGCCCTTGGCGAGTGCCTGCACCAGGACGAAGCGCGGGTCGTTCTCCGGCTCGTCGACGACGGCCTCTAACCGGGCGGAGAACGCGTTCTTGCTCGTATGCGTGACCGTCGCCTCCGCGCGCCGGCCGCCGCCACCGAGCAGCACGGTTTCCCCCGCCCGGAGCCGGACGACCTCGACGGCGTGCCGGCCCTCCGCCCCGCTGACCTCGACCTCGTCGCCGACCGTTGCCGAGGTCCACGCCGACGAGTCGAGGAGGAACATCCGCGACGTCACGTCGAGACTCTGGTTCGTGCGGCTGGAGGTCGGATTTCCATACGGCTCAGAGCACGAACCGGGAGGTCAGCGGGTCTTGAAGGCGTCGCGCAGCTTGCC
>JBKPQA010000119.1:0-6089 GCA_046733835.1 Actinomycetota bacterium | reverse complement strand
AGCAGGCCCCGGTTGGCGAGGTCGTAGATCGCCGGCATGAGCTTCTTGCGCGACAGGTCGCCGGTCACTCCGAACATGACCATGCCGCACGGCCCGGCGATCCTCGGCAGGCGCCGGTCCCGCGGGTCGCGCAGAGGATTGACCCCGGCGGCGACCCGAGCGGGACTCAAGAGTCGCCTCGGGCGGCTCCTGTTGGTGCGCCGGCCACCACCTCTGCTCCGCCCACCCCGAGCACCTTCTCGAGCTGGGCCAACCCGATGTCGTGGTCGGTCAGGTGCAGCTGCAGCACTGGTCGGCCGTGCTGGGCCAGGACTGCGGCGTCGCCGCCGGCCTGCGCGGCGATGAAGTCGCCGAAGGTGAAGTCCCGGCCCGGGATGGCGAGGTCTTCCTTCGGTGTCGACGTGATCTGCAGGTAGACCCCCACCGCGGGACCGCCCTTGTGGAACTGACCGGTCGAGTGGAGGAACCGTGGGCCCCACCCGAACGTCGTCGGCCGCTCCGTCCGCATGGCGATGGCCCGCCGGCAGGAGGCCAGAGCCGCGTCGGAGAGCCGGTCGAGGTAAGCCATGACCGCGACGTAACCCTGGTTCGGGTCGAGCTGGGTGAACAGCGCGTCGAGGGCCGCAGCCACCGTGGTGGCCCCACCGAGCCAGTCGCCGTCACCGCCCATCACGCGGATCTCGATGGCGCCGTCGGTGGCCGCGGGAGCTGCCGCCGCGCCGGTGCCCTTGTCGAGCAGATCGCGGGCCGCGGCCTTGGCGCTCTCGACATCGGGCTGGTCGAACGGGTTGATGCCGAGCAGCCGTCCGGCCGCCGCGGTCGCAACCTCCCAGAGCAACATCTGGGCCCCGAGCGAGCCGCTGACCGCGACCTCAGACCGGTTGGGGTTGACCTCGACGACATCGGTGTCCTTGGAGGGAGGAGCGTCGTCGTCGGCGTCGACGCTGACCAATCGCACCACGGTGACGTCGTGGGCCGGCCACTTCACCTCGGGGTCGTCGTCGTCGGCCTCGACGACGGGGAGTATGCCGGTGCCCTCCTTGCCGGTCGACTCGGCGATGAGCTGCTCGGCCCAGTCGGCGAACCCGACGATGCCCGAACCGTCGTCGACGATGGCCAGCTTGTTGCGGAGCGGCTTGGTGCCGCCGATCGCCGCCCCCAGACGAAGCGCAGGGTTGGCGTCGTCGTCGGCGGCCAGCAGGTCGGCGACCGCCTCGGCGTCGTCGAGCAGCGCCTCGATGTCGACGCCGGCCAGCCCGCTCGGGACCAGCCCGAAGGCGGTCAGCGCGGAATACCGACCGCCGACCTCAGGGTCGGCATTGATCACTCGATAGCCGTCCTGGCGCGCGCTTTGATCGAGCGGGCTCCCGGGGTCGGTGACGACGACGATGCGCTCGGTCGGGTCGATCCCGGCGTCCCTGAAAGCGCCTTCGTAGGCACGCTTTTGCGAGTCGGTCTCGACGGTCGACCCAGACTTGCTGGACACCACGACGACGGTGCCGTCGAGCTTGTCGTGCAACGCGGCCCGGACGTAGTCGGGGTCGGAGGAGTCGAGGACGACGAGCTCCTTGCCCTCGGTGGCGCAGATGACCTCTGGAGCCAGGGACGAACCACCCATACCGCAGAGGACGACATGGTCGAGGCCCTTGCCGACCAGCTCGTCGCGCAGCGCCGCGATCTCTCCGACCAGCGGGCGGGACGAGCGGGCCAGACCGACCCAGGAGAGCCGCTTCGCCGACTCCGACTCCGCCTCCTTCCCCCATAGCGTGGGGTCCCGCGCGAAGAGCTTCGAGGCGAACTGGGCTTCGACGAGCTCCGGCACCGCAGCGGCGATGGCGTCCGCGGCCGGACCGGACGCGGAGACGGAGAGCGCGGTCACTTCCGGGCTGCCTTCTGGGCCGCCTTCTCGGCTGCTTTCTGAAGGTCTTCCCTGGCCTCGGTCAGGAGCTCGTCCCAGGACTTCTCGAACTTCTCCACGCCCTCGACCTCGAGCACCTGGACGACGTCGTTGTAGGAGACGCCAATGGCTTCAAGGTCGTCGAGCACCTTCTGCGCGTCCGCGTAGTTCGGCGTGATGGTGTCGCCGGTGATCTCGCCGTGGTCAGCCACCGCGTCGAGGGTCTTCTCCGGCATCGTGTTGACGATGCCCCTGGCGACGAGGTCGACGACGTACATCGTGTCCTTGTACGCAGGGTCCTTGACCCCGGTCGATGCCCACAGCGGCCGCTGCGGGCGGGCGCCCTCGGCCTCCAGCGTCTTCCACCGGGGAGTCGAGAAGACCTCCTCGTAGGCCTGATAGGCCAGCCGGGCGTTCGCGACCCCGGCCTTGCCCTTGAGCGCCTTGGCCTCGTCCGTGCCGATGGCGTCGAGCCGCTTGTCGACCTCGGTGTCGACCCGGGAGACGAAGAACGAGGCGACCGACTCGATCTTGGACAGGTCCTTGCCGTTCTCCCGGGCCTGCTCCAGGCCGCTGAGGAAGGCGTTCATGACGGCTCGGTAGCGCTCCAAGCTGAAGATCAGCGTGACGTTGACGCTGATGCCCTCGGCCAGGACCGCCGTGATGGCGGGCAGGCCCTCGAGCGTGGCCGGGATCTTGATGAGGACGTTGTCGCGGTCGACCGCGCGCGACAGCTGCTTGGCCTGCTCGACGGTCTTCTCGGTGTCGTGAGCCAGCCGCGGGTCTACCTCGATGGAGACCCGGCCGTCCACGCCATTGGTCGCCTCCCAGACCGGGGCCATCACGTCGCAGGCGTTGCGGACGTCGTCGGTCGTCATCTCGAAGACGGCGTCGTCGACGCTGGTGCCGGCGGCGGCCAGCTTCTCCAGTTGGTCGTCGTACGCGGTCCCCTTGGACATGGCCAGCTGGAAGATGGTCGGGTTCGTGGTGACCCCGACGACGTTGCGGACCTTGACAAGTTCGGCGAGGTTGCCGGTGTCGAGGCGGTCGCGGGAGAGGTCGTCGAGCCAGATGGACACGCCGGCGTCGGAGAGGGCCTGGAGGTTGTCGTTGGTCATACTGCTCAGCTCCTGTGGTCGAGGTCTGCTGTCTGCCGGGTATGCCCGTGGCCGGTTTGCCGGTGTGGGCTTAGGTCGACGCGGCGGCCTTGGTCGCGGCGCTCTTCTTGGGTGCCGTGTCGGTGAGGCTGCCGTTCTGCTGCGAGCGCGGGTTGACGTCCTCGACCGGCGCCACCGTGGCTGCGACGCGGGCGGCCTTGAGGGAGTCCTTGGCGGCCTTGACCGTGGCCTCGGGGGTGATGCCGAACTCACGGAACAGGGTCTTGTAGTCCGCCGAGGCACCGAAGTGCTCAAGGGAGATGATCCGCCCGGCGTCGCCGACGTAGTCACGCCAGCCCATGCCGACCCCGGCCTCGATGCTCACCCGAGCCCGGATGTCCGGCGGCAGCACCTTGTCGCGATAGCCCTTGCTCTGCCGCTCGAACCACTCGCGGCACGGCATGGAGACCACTCGCGTACGGATTCCGGCCTTTTCCAACGTCTCTCGAGCCGCCACGGCGATGCCCACCTCGGACCCCGTGGAGATGAGGATGACCTCGGGAAGGGACTTCCCGTCTGGACCTCCGTCCACCAGCACGTAGGCGCCCTTCGCCGCGTTGCTCGCCTTGGCGTGCCGGCTGCGGTCGACGATCGGGAGGTTCTGCCGGGTGAGAACCAGACCCGCCGGCTTCTCGTTCACCAAGATGGCGTCCCAGCAGGCCGCCGTCTCGTTGGCGTCCATCGGCCGCACCACGTCGAGCCCCGGCATCGCGCGCAGCGCCGCCAGATGCTCCACCGGCTGGTGTGTGGGCCCGTCCTCGCCGAGGCCGATGGAGTCGTGCGTCCAGACGAAGGTGACCGGGATCCCTTGGATGGCCGCCAGCCGGACCGCCCCACGCATGTAGTCGGAGAAGACGAGGAAGGTGCCGCCGTAAGGACGGGTGAGACCCTCGAGCGCGATGCCGTTGAGGATGCACCCCATCCCGAACTCGCGGATGCCGAAGTGCAGCGTGCGGCCGCCGGGATCGCCGGGCCATTCCCTGGTCTGCTTCTCGGTGGGGATGAAGGACGGTTGGCCGGCCATCGTCGTGTTGTTGGACTCGGCTAGGTCGGCGGAACCACCCCAGAGCTCCGGCATCACGTCGGCAATGGCGTCGAGGACCTTGCCGGACGCGGCGCGCGTGGACATGCCCTTCTCGTTGTCCGCCGGGAACGTCGGCATCGCCTTCTGCAGGCCGTTCGGCACCTTGCCGGCCAGCATCCGGTCGACGAGCGCAGCGCCGTCGGCGTTGCCCCTGCGCCATGTCGCATACCGCTTGTCCCACTCCTTGTGGGCCGCCTTGCCGCGCTGCATGACCTTGCGGGCATGGTTGAGGACGGTTCGCTCGACCGGGAAGCGCTTCTTCGGGAAGCCCAGCAGGTCATGGGTGTTGTCGACCTCTTCGTCTCCCAGCGCGGAGCCGTGGGCCTTCCCGGTGTCCTGCTTCGTCGGGGCCGGCCAGCCGATGATGGTGCGCAGGATGATGATCGAGGGCTTGTCCGTGACCCGCTTGGCCGCCTCGAGCGCGCCGAGCAGCTCGTCGACGTTCTCCACGTAGCGGTGGCCGCCGTCCTTGTCGGCGGCGTCCTTGCGCCAGTCCACCGTCTGCACGTGCCAGCCGTAGGCCTCGTAACGCTTCCCGACGTCCTCGGAGAACGAGATGTTGGTGTCGTCCTCGATCGAGATGTGGTTCTGGTCGTAGATGAGGGTGAGGTTGCCGAGCTCTTGGTGGCCGGCCAGCGCGGACGCCTCGTGGCTGACGCCCTCCATGAGGTCGCCGTCGGAGGCCATGACGTAGATGTGGTGGTCGAAGACGCTCTGCCCGGGCTTGGCCTCGGGGTCGAGCATGTGTCGCTGCCGGCGCTGAGCGAAGGCCATGCCCACCGCCGAGGCGAGGCCGGAACCCAGTGGTCCCGTCGTGATCTCGACGCCGGGAGTGTGGTGGACCTCCGGGTGACCTGGAGTCAAGCTGCCCCACGTCCGCAACGACTCGAGGTCCTTCATCTCCAGGCCATATCCGGAGAGGTAGAGCTGGATGTAGAGGGTCAGGCTGGAGTGCCCGCAAGACAGGACGAACCGATCACGCCCCAACCAGGTGGGATCCGACGGGTCGTGCGTCATGACGTGCTGATAGAGCAGGTATGCGGCCGGGGCCAACGACATCGCGGTCCCGGGATGGCCGTTCCCGGTCTTCTGCACGGCGTCCGCAGCCAGGATGCGAATGGTGTCGACGGCCCGGATGTCGAGGTCGGTCCATCCCGCCTTCTTGGCCACCGGTAGAGGCAGATCCGGGCTGCGCTTGGCGAGCGGATCGGAGCTCGTGCGGCGGGCGGATCGGGTTGCCGAGGGCGGGGTCACGGAGTCTCCTTCGATCGCTTGCCATGCGTTGGGCCGGTCGTTTCCGAGCCTAGTCCTGAGCCTGTGCCCAGCAACACGCCACATCATGCGCCGGGCGGCGTACCGATCCGCCCTCTCGACGCCGGGGATAGACTCGCGCTCGACTCCGCCGACCCCGGCCGCCACGTCGGTTCGCATGGTCGGCCCGCCCTTTCGCGAAGGACTCCGTGACCGCTCTGGACCCCCGCGCCGACCTGTCGGCGGCCCCCGCGCGCCACGGTCGCGGAGCGGTCTTCGTCGTCGGTCAGTACGTCGCGCTCACCAAGCCGCGGATCATCGAACTACTCCTGATCACAACGGTCCCCGTGATGTTCCTGGCCGCGCGCGGCGTGCCGTCGTTGTCGCTCGTGCTGGCAACCCTCGTCGGCGGGACGATGTCCGCGGGCGCGGCCAACACGCTCAACTGCTACCTCGACCGCGACATCGACGCGGTGATGCACCGCACCAGCAGCCGACCGCTGGTGACCGGCACGGTGTCGCCAAGAGCGGCGCTCGTCTTCGGCATCGCGCTCACCGTCGCGTCGACAGTGTGGCTAGGCCTGCTCGTCAACTGGCTCAGTGCCTGGTTGGCGTTGGGCGCCCTGCTCTTCTACGTCGGCGTCTACACCGCGTTGCTCAAGCGCCGGACCGCCCAGAACATCGTCTGGGGCGGCGCCGC
>JBKPQA010000118.1:0-11127 GCA_046733835.1 Actinomycetota bacterium | reverse complement strand
AGAGCGCCAAATGCCACGATTAGGCCGATTTTGGGCTCTCCAGCCTGTCGATGTGGGCGTTGTCGGTCCAGGGCAACGGTGACGGCGTGAACCCTTCTTGGTTGGGGAACGAGCGCCAGCGAGCCCGGGGCGCTACCAGGGCTTGTCGACCGGCGGCTTCGTCACCGCGCCATGCTGCTCGTCGCCCTGCTGGCGTTGGTTCAGGTTGTCGCGGGTCTTGTCGTCCAACTGTTGCTGCTTGTCCTGCGACGGCTGCTGCTGCTGGTTCTGGCTCTGCTGGTCCTGCTGGTCCTGCTGCTGCTGGTTCTGGTCCTGGGCGCGCTGCTGGGCGTCGCGCAGCTGCTGGCCCTCCTCGTCCTGCGCATCGCCCTCGAAGCAGCCCGGGGGCGCGTCGTTGACCACCTGTTGCACCCGGTCGAAGTACTGCTTGGCCAGGTCGGCGTTGTTAGTGGTCTGGGCCGCCTGCCCGAGCTTTTCGAGGCTGAGCGCGAGGTTGACCCGGATCTGGCACGACTCCCGCGAGTCCCGGGGCGCGAGACCAAGCGCCTCCTCGAACGCGGCCTGCGCCCCGTCGTAGTCCCCCGCCAGCACGCGCGCGTCTCCGCGCGCGAACGGCGCCTTGTGCGGCTCGATGAGGTTGAGGAACTCGAGGCGCTCGCCCGCGGTCTCGGTCCCGGTCACGTTTCCGGAGGCGTATGCGCGCACCGCCTCGTCGCCCAGGGCGACCATGGTGAGGAGCTTGGCGGAGACGAGCGCCAAGGCGAGCACGAAGGGCAGTGACCACAGCGCGAGCCGCTTGCGCATCCGCAACCGGGCCGCGCGGGCTTGGGGGGTTTCCGGGTCGCTAGCAAGCAGCTGCCACCACTTCCGGCCGGCCCGCGCGGGCGGGCGGCCGCCAGAGCCGGGACGGAGCGGGCTGATGGTGGTCATCGTCGTGCCCCGGTTCCGCTCGTCTCGGACTCACGTTCCTCGGTGGGCTCCGACTGGGGCGCCGCCGGGTCGAACGGTGGCGCCAGCGATCTGGTTTCTGCGTCCTGCGAGGTCGTCGATGGCCGGGCGCGCGTCCGGCTGAACCGCAAGGCAGCCAACCGCATACCGGCTCTGGACAGGGCGGCAGCTGAGGCCGTGACCGGCCGCGCGCGGCGACGGGAAGCAGCCGCCACCAGGGCGCCGAGCTCCCAGGCCGCCAAGGCGGCCAGCAGCAGCAGCGCAATCCAACCCAGCTCGGACCGGCCGCCGACGATCTCGGCGGCATCGGTGGCCCGCAGGGGCGCGAGCTCCTTGAGCTGGACCGCCTCGACGATGCCCGCGGCGCCGTCGTCGCGCGTCCGGTGCACGTAGGGGACGTGCAGCTGGCCGGCGATCGCGCTCAGCTGCTTCTCGTCGATGACTGAGATCGCCGGCTGACCGGTCGAGGGGTCGATGATGTCGCCCGTCTCGAAGGCGGCGGTGATCGCCATCCGGCCGCCCGCGGCGGTGCCGTAGCCGAGCACGGCGCCGCCGTTGATGAGCTGGCTGTCCATATCGAACGGTCGCGGGTCCTGGGCGGCGGTTTGTTCACCGTCGCCGAGGTAGAAGACCAGGCGAGCGCGCTCCGGGTGGGTGTCGCGCCCCCGCTCCAGCGCGGTCCGCAGCTGGTCCCGGGCAAGAGTGACGCTCGACCCGCGCGACCACACGGTCGTCTCCGGACGCAGCGTGTCAGCGGCCGCCGACACCGCGGCGCCGTCGCTGGTGAGGGGCAGCCGGATGGTCGTGTCGATATCGAACGTGATGAGCGAGAAGCGGGCCCCGGCCAGTTGGGTGACCAAGCCCTTGATGTCGCTCCGGACCCCTTCCAGGCGCGGTTTGGCGTCGGCGTAGTCGCGCGCCATGACCGAGGACGTCGTGTCGACAACGAGGAAGACGTCGACGGCGCTGGCGTCGACCCGCACATCGTTGCCAGGGATCGCCGGCCGAAGCGCGGCGACGAGCAACAGCGCGACCATCGCGGTGCGCCGTCCGCGGGCGACCAAGGACTCAGACTGCTCACGGGAACCAGCCGGCCACCAGATCAGCGCCAGTCCGACGACGGCCACGACGACCAGCAGCGGCAGGGGCGCCACCGGCAGGAACGAGAGACCCGACAGCACGTTCATCGGCGCCACCGGACCCGGCGCAAGGCAAGGAACGCGAGGACGGCGATCGTCGCCAGCCCGATCGGGATACCGGGAGCGTCGTGGATGACGGTCCGCGCAGCGCTGGGGATCCGAGTGGCTTCCCGCGAGGTCACCGCCTCGAGGGTTCGGCGGACCGCGCTGACGTCGTTGAGCCCAAAGTAGATGCCGCCTGTCGACTCGACGACCTGACGCATCTCGACGGCCGCACTTGACGACGGGTTGTCAGAGGGGTTCATGCCGTAGACCTGGATGCCGGCGGTCGTGGCCAGCTGGCCGCCCTCGGGCAGCGTGAACAGCGACTTGCCGGCCGCCTCGTTGTCGGACGCGAGAATCACGGAACGGGCCCGCTTGAGCTCGGGGTGGTCGAAGCTGCGAACGCACGTCGCGAGACCGTCCCCGATGAGCGAGCTGCCGGCACCGTTGAGCGTTCCCGCGAAGAACGGGTCCTTGCCGTCCACGAGCGTGAGGGACCGCTGCGCCCGGCGCAGCTGGTCGCTGACGAAGTCGTAGTCGTCGGTCAATGGGAAGACCGGCACCGCGGAGCTATTGAAGATCACCATCGAGATGCGCTCGCCGCGGAACCCCTCGGCGAGGCGCAGGAACGTCGCCACCACCTCGGCGTCGACGTCGATCATCGAGCCGGAGACGTCGAGGCACAGGACGATGTCGCGGTTGTCCTTCTGATCGACCAGGGTCATCCGCTGGACCGGCCGGGCCGCGCCGAGCACGGCGGCGACCGCGAGGATCCCGACCAACGCCACACCGCCGGCGACCATCCACCGGTGCCGTCGGACGGCGCGGCGGTACTCCGGCAGCGCGCGCAGCATCTCGGTGTTCGCCAACGCCACGGGCGCGGCTACCCCACGCAGGCGCAGGACGAGCCAGACGACAAGCGCTACGAGGAGGACGCCACCGAGCGCCGGCAGGACAATCCACGCCTGGCTCAGCTGGCCGCCGAGCCATGGCGCCAGGAACATCGTGACACCGGTCAGGTCCATCGGGCGATGACCTCACGCGCATACGCGGCGGCCGAGACCACCGAGGTGTCGCGGTCGGGCCCGAACTCGACCGGATAGATCCCGCGAACCACCTCCGTGACCGGCGCAAGCGCGGGGTTCGGCGAGCCGCCCAGCTCGGCGAGCGTCATCGTCGGGGCGCTGATGCCCGACGCCTCGTGGACGAACTGACGCAAGGCAACGCTCAGCTCCTGGTGAGCCCTGCGGGCGTCGAGTTCACCGGCGTCGGCCAGCCGGACGATCTCCTCGATGCGCTCGAGATAGTCGCCCTTGAGCCGGGCCATGCGCCACCCAGGTGGGGGTTCGGGCGGCCGCGGCGTGCGACCGGGGCGGGTCTGCGCCCAGATCACCGCGGCCCACCCTCCGATGGCCATGAGGAGGATGACCCCGATGTAGAGCCACACCGGGGAGTACGCCATCGGCGGATAGAACTCAGCGGCCACGGCGCCGCTGCCTCTCCAGCATGCGGAACATCGCGCCCATCACCCGCTCGGTCGACCCCACGCGGGCATGGACGATGCCAAGGCTCTCGAGGCTGGAGTCGAGGCGCTCTCGTCGGGCCTGGGCAGCCGTCGCGTATGCGTCCCGCAGCTTCCCGTCGAACCGCACCTCGGGGGCAAGCAGGACTTCCTCCGCGACGTCGACGGCGCCGTCACGGCCGCCGGCGGACGTGGGATCGGCGTCCTCGACGGTGACCCACAGGATCTCGTGCTGGGCGTGCAGGCGGCGGACGAGGTTGACGTCGGCCTCGTCCAGCTCGTGCTCATCGGCCACGACGACGAGGAGCATCCGCTGCCGGTAGTGCGTCCCGACGAACTCCAGCTGGTCGCGCAACCGGCTCTTCGGGGACGTCAGGGTGGTGTGCGTCTGGATGACCCGGAGCAGTCGTTCGAGGTGCCCCTCCCGGCCCTGCGCCGCATACCAGTGCGTTGTGACGGAGTCGCCCTCGACGAGGGAGACGAGGTCGCCGTGCCGCAGGGCTAGGTAGCCCAGCATCCCCACCAGGGTGATGGCGACGGCGGACTTGGGCTCACCGCTGCTGGTCTGCGCGGCCATCCCGCGGCCGGTGTCGACCACGAAGAGGACGGTCTGCGTACGGGTGGCGACCCAGCGCTTGACCAGCGGGCTGCCGTGGCGGGCGGTGGCCTTCCAGTCGATGTCGCGGACCTCGTCGCCGGTGACGTACTCGCGCAGGTCGTCGTAGTCGAGGCTGCGGCCCCGGAAGACCGACGCATACTCGCCGTCGAGCAGTCCCCATGTGCGCCGGTGCGCGACGATGAAGAGCTTGCTCTTCACGGGCGTCAGCAGGGCGGGCATGGTCGCGGTCCTATGGCGTGCGCACCGTGGCGACGAGCGCGTCCACGACGGTCTCGACCCGCGTGTTCTCCGCGATGGCCTCGAAGCCGAGGACGACGCGGTGCCGCAGCACCCGGTGCGCGAGCGCCTTGATGTCCTCCGGCACCACATGGTCGCGGCCGGCGAGGAGAGCTCGCGCGCGAGCCGCCTGGGTGAAAGCGATGCTCCCGCGCGGGCTGGCCCCGAACTCCACGTACCGGGCGAGCTCGGGCGGGATGTACGTGCCCGAGTGCCTGGTGACGTAGACGATGCCGACCGCGTAGCGGACGATCACGGGGTCGAGGTAGACCCGGCGGGTCAGCTCCTGGAGGCGGAGAACATCGTCGACGCCGATCACCGGCTTCTGGTCCTCGCGGAAGACGCCCGCGTCGATCCGGTACAGGACCTCCGCCTCCTCCTCCAAGTTGGGGTAGTCGAGGACGTCCTTGAGCATGAACCGGTCCAGCTGAGCCTCGGGCAGGACGTAGGTGCCCTCCTGCTCGATGGGGTTCTGCGTGGCGAGGACCAGGAACGGCATGGGGAGCGGGTAGGCCTGCCCGCCGATGGAGGTCTGCCGCTCCTGCATCGCCTCGAGCATGGCGCTCTGCGTCTTGGCGGACGCCCGGTTGATCTCGTCGAGGAGGACGATATTGGCGTGCACCGGCCCCAGATGCGTCGTGAAACCCGCCGTCGACGCGTCGTAGACCTGGGTGCCGACGATGTCGCTCGGCAGGAGGTCAGGCGTGCACTGGATCCGGCTGAACGAGCCGCTCACCGCGTGGGCCAGTGTTGAGGCGGCCGTCGTCTTGGCCAGGCCGGGTACGGATTCGAGGAGGATGTGGCCCCCGGTCAGCAGGCCAATGAGCAGGGTCTCCTGCAAGCGGCCTTGGCCGACCACCTTGCCGCCGAACGCCTCGGACAGCCGCTCCAGGCTGTCACCCGCCCAGGACACCTCGTCGGCGCGGAGGATCGGTCCGGACGGCTGTTCCACTGAGTCATCGTAAACAACGCCGGTATGCGTACCCGCCGCCTCGGCCCGTGGTGGCGCCACCTCGTGTCGTCTAAGTGCGGTATGCCTGTGGGCATGGCCGACGACTTCCCCACCCTGCGCCAGACCGTGCTCGACACGACCGACGCCCGGCGGCTCGCCGAGTTCTACCGCGAGCTGCTCGGGCTGGCCTACCGGCCCGGTGACGAACCGCCGGCAGCCGGTGAGGACGACGCCCTGGGCCGCGACTGGCTGGTCTTGCGAAACCCCAGGGGCGGCCAGTTGGCGTTCCAGCAGGTCGACAGCTTCCCGCGGTCCACCTGGCCGGATCCGGGCGTTCCCCAACAGCTCCACCTGGACTTCACCGTTCCGAGCCGCGATGTTCTGGAGCGCGTGCACGCCCGTGCGCTCGGACTGGGCGCCCGGCTGCTGCGCGACGACGCCGACGACCCCGAGGAGCCGATCTACGTCTACGCCGACCCGGACGGCCATCCGTTCTGCGTGTTCGTCGCACAGACCTGACGCCTACCGTCGGGCTCATGGCCCACCTTCCGACGGTGCTGCGGTGGCTGCTGATGCTGACTGCCCTCGTCTGGGTTGGCCTCGAGCTACACCACAGCCTGGCGTCCAGGCGCCCCGAAGCGCGCCGGGTCGATCGAGGCAGCCGTCCGGTCGTCGGCGTCGCCGCCGCTCTCGGCCTTCTCCTGGGTCTCGGGGCGGCCCAGCTCGTGCCCGGTCTCGCGGTCGGCGATCGAATCGTCGCGACGTGGTGTGCCCTGCCGCTCCTGTGGGCAGCGATGGCGCTGCGGCTCTGGAGTGTGTACACGCTGGGCCGGTACTTCACTCTGACCGTGCAGACCAGCCCCGACCAACCGGTCGTCACCACGGGTCCGTACCGGTACGTCCGGCATCCGGCCTACTCGGCACTGCTGATCGCCGCCATGGCCGGCGGACTGCTGATCGGGAACTGGCTGTCCGTGGTCGTCCTTCCCGCAGCGGTCGGGGCCGGACTGGCGTACCGGATCTCCGTGGAGGAGCGGGCGCTTGCTCGGGATATCGGCGCGTCCTACCGCGACTACGCCGCGACCCACAAGCGGCTCGTGCCCTTCGTCTGGTGAGGGCCCGCGGACGTCCAATTCGGTCGAATTAGAAGTCTCGCCCCAGCGGGCTGTGGTGGATCAACCAGTTCGAAGCGAGAACCGTGCGCTGCGCTTTCGCCGGTGATCAGGCGTCGATGCGGTGCCGGTCGAGCGCGGCGGCCGAGTCGACGATGAAGTCCTTGCGCGGAGCGACGTCGTTGCCCATCAGCAGCTCGAACATCTTCTCGGCGGCCTCCGCCTCGCCAAGGGTGACGCGGCGCAGCGTCCGGTGGCGCGGGTCCATCGTCGTGTCGGCCAGCTGGTCGGCGTCCATCTCCCCGAGCCCCTTGTAACGCTGCGGCGGCTCCTTGATCCGCTTGCCGCGCTTTTCGATCGACGCTCGGGTGCGCCGCATCTCGGCCTCGTTGTACGTGTAGATGTACTCGTTCTTCTTCCCGGACCCGTTCACCACCTCGAGCCGGTGCAGCGGCGGCATCGCCGCATACACCCGACCGGCTTCCACGAGCGGTCGCATGTAGCGGAAGAACAGGGTCAGCAGCAGAGTGCGGATGTGGGCGCCGTCGACGTCGGCGTCGCTCATGATGATGACCTTGCCGTAGCGGGCCGCGTCGAGATCGAAGGTGCGTCCCGAGCCGGCGCCGATCACCTGGATGATCGCTGCGCACTCGGCGTTCTTGAGCATGTCGGCGATGGACGCCTTTTGGACGTTGAGGATCTTCCCGCGGATCGGCAACAGTGCCTGGTAGTCCGAAGAGCGGGCCAGCTTCGCGGTGCCCAGAGCGCTGTCGCCCTCGACGATGAACAGCTCCGACCTCTCCACGTCGTGGGTGCGGCAGTCGGCCAACTTCGCTGGGAGAGACGAGGACTCGAGCGCGGTCTTGCGGCGCTGCGTCTCCTTGTGCAGCCGCGCGCTGATGCGCGACTTCATCTCGGAGACGACCTTCTCGAGAAGCGTGGCCGCCTCCTGCTTCTGACCACGCGGCGGGTTGGTGATCCGGTCGGTCAGCTCCTGCTCAACGACCCGCGCGACGATGCTGCGCACGGCCGAGGTGCCGAGGACCTCCTTGGTCTGGCCCTCGAACTGCGGCTCAGCCAGCCGCACGGTGACAACGGCAGTGAGGCCGGCGAGGACGTCTTCCTTGTCCACCTTGTCGGTGCCCACCTTGAGCCGCCGTGCGTTGAGCTCCAGCTGCTTGCGGAACACCTTGAGCAACGCCTGGTCGAAGCCCTGGACGTGCGTGCCGCCCTTCGGCGTCGCAATGATGTTCACGAACGACAGGACCTTGGCGTCGTAGCCGGTCCCCCACCGCAACGCCACGTCCACGGTGCAGTCGCGCGTCAGTTCGGTCATCGTCATGTGGCCGGCCGGGTCGAGCACCGGGACGTTCTCGGTGAACGTCCCCGACCCCAGCAGCCGCCACACCTGCGTGACTGGGGCGTCTGGCGCAAGGAAGTCGACGAACTCGGTGATCCCGCCGTGGTGGACGAACGTCTCTTCGTGTACCCCGTCCTCGCCTGGGGTCCCCGGCAGTCCACGCTCGTCACGGATCACCAACGCCAGGCCCGGGATCAGGAACGAGGTCTGCCGGGCCCGGGCGGTCAGCTGCTCCAGGTCCAGCTCGGCGCCCGGCTCGAAGATCTCGTGGTCGGGCCAGAACCGCACCCGCGATCCGGTCACCCCCCGCTTTGCCTTGCCGACGACCGGCAGGGCGACCTTCTTCTGGTATGCGGAGAAGCTCGCATCCGGGCTCTTCTCACCACGGTCGCCGAACTCGCCCGGCTCACCCCGCCGGAAGCTCATCCCGTAGGTCTTGCCGCCCCGGTCGACCTCGACGTCCAGCCGCGCCGACAGCGCGTTGACCACCGAGGCTCCCACGCCGTGAAGGCCGCCGGTGGCCGCATACGATGTGCCTCCGAACTTGCCACCTGCGTGCAGCTTGGTGAAGACGACCTCGACCCCGGAAAGGCCGGTGCGCGGCTCGGTGTCGACGGGAATCCCGCGTCCGTGGTCGATGACCTCGATGGACCGGTCGGCCCGAAGGACGACCTCGATCCGGGTGCCTGCGCCAGCCAACGCCTCGTCGACGGCGTTGTCGATGATCTCCCAGAGGCAGTGCATCAGGCCCTTGCTGTCACGAGAGCCGATGTACATGCCGGGGCGCTTGCGGACCGCCTCCAGCCCTTCGAGGACCTGTAGGTGGCGGGCGGTGTAGTCCCCGTTGGTGCTGGGTCTGGCGCTGGCCACCAAGGTCCTTCCGTGTCGTTTTCCGTCGGAGGTGAGGTTATCTCCCGTCGGCGACGGGCTCCGGTATGCCGCGCGCAGGAGGTGCCTTCTCGCGCTCACGCGCAACGGGGCGACGGAGCAGCTCGGGCAGCCGGCGGGCTCCCGAGGTCTGGGCGCCGAGAACGTCCTCCGGGTTGTACAGCCAGCACGTGCTGAGCGAGAGGCAGCCGCAGCCGATGCACCCGTCCAGCCGGTCGCGAAGCGCCTCGATCGCCGCGATCCGCTCGTCGAGCCGGGTTCGCCAGTCCTCGGAGATGCGTTGCCAGTCGTCGGCGTTCGGGGTCCGGCCCTGCGGCAGCGTGTCGAGCTCGGCGGCAATCTCGTCGAGGCTCAGGCCGACGTTGCTGGCGGCGCGGATGAAGGCGAGGCGCCGCAGTACCGCGCGCGGATACCTGCGCTGTCGTCCCGACGTGCGCGACGCCGCGATCAGGCCCTTGGCCTCGTAGAACCGCAGCGCCGACGGGGCGAACCCGCTGCGCCGGGCCACCTCGGCGACCGTGAGCGGGTCCTTGGCCATGAGTCGAGTCTAGCCTTGACTTCAAGTCAACTTTAAGTTTGACGATGTGCTCATGACATCCACATCGCCAACCGCTCTGATCACCGGTGCCTCGGCCGGACTGGGGCGCGCCCTTGCCACCGCCTTGGCCGACCGCGGCTGGACGCTGGTCATCGACGCCCGGGGCGCCGACCGACTGGCCCAGGTGGCCGACGAGCTCCGTCGGCGCACCGCGGTAGAGGCCATCCCCGGGTCGGTAACCGACCCCACGCATCGAGCCGACCTCCTCGCCGCGGTCCGCCGGCACGGCCCCCTCGACCTGCTCGTCCACAACGCCAGTGAGCTGGGCGGAAGCCCGCAGCCACCGCTGGCCGACCTCGACTCGCATACCTTCCGCGCTGTTCTGGAGACGAACCTCGTCGCACCGGCGGCGCTCACCCGGGACCTGCTTCCGGACCTCACCGCCGCAGGAGGCAGCGTCCTCGCGATCTCGTCCGACGCCGCGGCGGAGCACTACGAGGGCTGGGGTGCCTACGGCGCCAGCAAGGCGGCTCTCGACCACCTCGTCGGCACCTTCGCGTCCGAGCACCCGTCGTTGCGGTGGTACGCCGTCGATCCCGGCGACATGCGCACAGCGATGCACCAAGCGGCGTTCCCCGGCGAGGACATCACCGACCGGCCACTTCCGGACACCGTCGTCCCCGCGCTGCTGCGGCTGCTCGAGGCGGCACCGCCGAGCGGCCGGTACCGAGCGAGCGACTACGCCGTTGCGGAGGTCGGCTCGTGACCGCACTTCCCAGCACACCCAGCACGCGGTTTCCCTCGCCGGATGTGGTCACCGCCGGGGGACCGCCAGAGTCGCGCGGTGTTCCCCGCGACGGGGTCCGCCTCCTGGTGGCACGGCCGCGCGGTCTCGACCACGTTCACTTCCGCGACATCGGCCGGTTTCTGCACCGCGGGGACGTCCTCGTCGTCAACACGTCCGGCACCGTGCCCCGGCAAGTCGACGCCTGGTCACCTCGCCACGGCGAGCTCGTGATGCATCTGGCCACCGCGCTGGAGGACGGGACCTGGGTCGTGGAGCTGCGCAGCTCGCCGGCCGCCGCGGCCCCCGTCCTGGACGGCCGACCAGGAGAGGAGGTGCACCTGGGAGAAGGCGTCGTCGCGAGTCTGGTCGACGCATACCCGGACGGTGCATCGTCCCCGACCGGAGTAGGGAACCGGCTCTGGCGCGCCTCGTTGAGCGGCGACCTAGGCGGACTCCTGCGCCGCGTCGGTCGGCCGATCGCGTACGGATACCTCGACCGGCGCTACCCGTTGCGGGACTACCAGACGGTGTTCTCCCGGGATCCGGGCAGCGCAGAGATGCCGAGCGCCGGGCGGCCGTTCACGAACCGACTGGTCACGCGCCTGGTCCGATCCGGGGTACTCATAGCCCCGGTCCTGCTCCACACCGGCGTGTCGTCCCAGGACGCGGGCGAGTCGCCCCAGCCGGAGCGGTTCGAGGTAACCCGGGACACCGCCGCCGTGGTAAACGCGGCGCGGGCCCGCGGTGGACGGGTCATCGCCGTCGGGACCACGGGGACCCGGGCCATCGAGTCGGCGACCTCGCCGAACGGCGTCGTCGACGCGGCCTCCGGCTGGACCGACCTCGTCATCAGTCCGGACCGGCCGGTCCGGGTGGTTGACGGGCTCGTGACCGGCTGGCACAACCCGGAGGCGTCACACCTGTTGCTCGTCGAGGCCGTGGCG
>JBKPQA010000117.1:0-4877 GCA_046733835.1 Actinomycetota bacterium | reverse complement strand
ATGAACTCGAGGAACTCGGCCGAGGTCGACAAGCGCTCCCCTGCCTGGGTCCCGACACCCCCGACGGCGCCGATGCCCGAGGCGATCGCGGTCTGGATGGGCGCATACGTTCGACGCAGATTGACGATGGCGTCGTGCCACGCGTCCTCACGGACCACGTAGACGTCACGGCGGGTGCCCGGCTCGCGCTCCCGATGGAGGAACAGGACCTGCGAGAGATACCGCACCGCGGCGGACACCGACGCGGGGCTGATGTCGAGCGCCTCGGCGAGCTCCGTCGAGGTCATCCGGCCATCCTCGTCCGCCAGCATCGCCGCGAACGCGCGGGCCGGCAGACGCGACATCCCGGCGTCAGTCAGAGCGGACCCGAGCCGTTCGACGAAGAGCCGCACCTCATCCTCGTTGCGTCCACGGGTGGGTGGCGGGCGTCGCGTCGTCCGGGCCGTCATACCGAAACTTTAGTACATTCACGTTTTTCTGAAAAGGGTGTACCGTCGATTTCATGAGCACAGCCATCTCCGTGTCCGGCCTGTACAAGTCCTTCGGCTCCACCGTCGCGCTCGACGGCCTCGATCTTGAAGTTCAGACCGGCCAGGTGCACGGCTTTCTCGGCCCGAACGGCGCGGGGAAGTCCACCACCATCCGCATTCTCCTCGGCCTCGTCCGCGCCGACGCCGGCTCCGTCACCCTCCTCGGCGGTGACCCGTGGCACGACGTCGAGACGCTGCACCGCCGCCTTGCGTACGTCCCCGGCGACGTCACTCTTTGGCCCAACCTCACCGGCGGTGAGGTCATCGACTTGTTGGGTCGGCTCCGGGGCGGGTTGTCCCTGAGCAAACGTGACCAGCTGATGGAGAAGTTCGAGCTGGACCCCACCAAGAAGGGCCGCACCTACTCCAAGGGGAACCGGCAGAAGGTCGCGCTCGTGGCGGCGTTGGCCTCCGACGTCGAGCTGTTCCTCCTGGACGAGCCGACCTCCGGGCTGGACCCCCTCATGGACGCGGTATTCCGCAGCGCCGTCGAGGATCTCCGGCGCGAGGGCCGCACAGTCCTGCTCTCCAGCCATATCCTCAGCGAGGTCGAGGCCCTCGCCGACCACGTGAGCATCATCCGCGCCGGACGAACCGTCGAGACGGGTGCGCTCGCGGACATGCGCCACCTCAGCCGGACCAGCGTCGACGCAGTTCTGTCCGACGTGCCGCCGGTCGCCCTCCTCGAAGGCATCCCGGGGGTCGAGGACCTCACGACCGACGGGTCCCGCGTCACCTTCACGGTCGACACCGCCCGGGTGGGCGAGGTCCTCGGCCGCCTTGGCCAGCACGGCATCCAGAGCCTGACGTGTCAACCTCCGACGTTGGAACAGCTGTTCCTGAAGGAGTATGCGAGCGCCCGAGAGGCGGTACGGGCATGAGCGGGTATGCCGGCACCGGCGCTCTGCTCAAGCTCGCCCTCCGCCGGGACAGGGTGGTCATCCCGCTCAGCGTGCTCGGTCTCGTCGTCCTCGCCGGCGGCTCGGCCAAGAGCACCGTCGACCTCTACCAGGGACAGGACGCCATCGACGCCGCCCGCGCGCTGCTGACCAGCCCCGCACTCATCGGCATGTACGGGCCCATCGCCAACCCCGAGAACCCGGACTCGTTCGCCATCTTCAAGACGCTCCTGCTCGGCGCCGTCGGCATCTCCCTCCTCGCCATCGTGCTCGTCCGGAGACACACACGAACCGAGGAGGAGGCCGGTCGCACGGAGCTGGTCGGAGCCGGTGTCGTCGGCCGCCGAGCGCCCCTCACCGCGGCCGTCCTCCTCAGCACCGGGACGGTCCTCGTGACCAGCGCCCTGGCTGCGCTGAGTCTGATCGGCTCCGGGTTGGGCGCCCGCGGTTCCTGGGCCTTCGGTGCGGCGTGGGCGGTCGCCGGCCTGACCTTCACGGGCGTTGCCGCCGTGGCGGCTCAGCTCACGACGACCACCCGAGGCGCCGGGGCATGGGCGTTCGGCGCCCTCGGTGTCTCATATCTCCTTCGCGCCATCGGCGACACCAGCAGCTCCGTCTCGTGGCTCACCTGGCTCTCGCCACTCGGTTGGGCCGAGAAGATCGAGGTGTTCGGAGAGGACCGGTTCCTCGTGGTCGTACTTCCGGTGGTGGTAACGCTCGCCCTCGTGGCTCTGGCCTACGCCCTCCAGGAGCGGCGCGACTTCGGAGCCGGCCTTCTCCCCTCGCGGCCGGGGCCGGCCGAGGCGGCACCCATTCTGCGGTCGCCGTGGGCGTTGGCCTGGCGGCTGCAGCGCGCCAACCTCCTCGGCTGGGTCATCGGGTTTGCGATCATCGGCACGGTCCTCGGCGGTGTGGCGGGCAGCGTCGCCTCCCTCGCCGGGGGCGAGCAGATGCAGGACTTCCTGCGGAAGCTCGGTGGAAACGCGAGCTCATTGACCGACACCTTCATCTCCACCGAGCTGCAGTTCCTCGCGATCGGCGCCGCCGCATACGGCATCTCCGCCGCCCTGCGGCTGCGCAGCGAGGAGAACGACCTGCACACCGAGCAGGTCCTCGCCACCAGCACGCGACGATGGACGGTGCTGGCCAGCCACTCGGTCATCGCACTCCTGGGCAGTGCCCTGCTCATGCTCGTCCTGGCCGTGTCCCTGGCGTTGGGCACGCGCACGCTCTACGGCGGCTTCGGCTCGGCGCTGGGCCATCTGCTCCCGAGCGCACTGGCCACGATCCCGCCGGTGTGGGTATGCGTCGGGCTGGCCCTGGCCATCTTCGGCTCGGCGCCGAAGATCGTCTACGTCGCGTGGGCGCTACTGGCGCTGTTCGTCGTCGTCGGCGAGTTCGGGCCGCTCTTCAACCTCCCGCAGCCGGTCATCGACGTATCGCCGTTCGTCCACGCCGTCGTGCTGCCTGGCTCGAGCATCGTGGCACTGCCGTTGGTCGTGCTCCTCGCCATCGCGGCGGCACTGATGGTCCTGGCCCAGACGATGTTCCGGCGGCGCGACATCCCCACATAGTGGAGGTCACCGCGAACTACCGGAGCACAGCCCAGGCTTTCGTGGGCTGACTCAGGTCAGATCCTCGCGACCGGACTCCTTCAGGCGGTCGACGACCGCCTTGACGTCCTGCGCCCGGTCTCGCGACACCACCAGGACGGCGTCCGTGGTGTCGACGACGACGACATCGTGGAGGCCGACCAGGGCGACCGTCCGTCCTCCGCGCGCGGCGACCACTCCGGAGGCGCCCACGCTGACGACGTGGGCCGCTTCACCGATCACCGTGACTCCGTCCGAGGTCGCCGAACCGCCAGCGACCAGCGTGCCGAGGGAGGCGAAGTCGCCGACGTCGTCCCAGGAGAAGGACGCCGGTACAACGGCGACCATGCCGTCGGCGGCCGCCGGCTCGGCGATGGCGTGGTCGATTGCGATCTTGTCTAACGCCGCCCAGTCCTGCTCGAGTCGCGCGGGGTCGGCCGCGATGGCGCGCAGGGCTTGCGCAAGGTCGTGGTGATAGCGGTCGAGGGTGTCGAGCAGCACCGATGCCTTGGCGACGAACATGCCCGCGTTCCACCAGAATCCGCCGGCAGCGAGGTACTCGCGGGCGGTCGCCTCGTCGGGCTTCTCGACGAACTCGGCCACCGCCCGGGCTCGCGGTGCGCCGTCCACCGTCAGCTCTGACCCTTGACGGATGTAGCCGAACGCGGTCGACGGATGCGTCGGAGTGATGCCGATCGTGACGATCCGACCCGTCCGGGCCACCGCAACCGCCTCCGACACCGCCTCCCAGAACTCCGAGATGTGACGGATGACGTGGTCCGCGGCGAACGACCCGATCACCGCCTCCGGGTCCCGGCGCTCGATGATCGCGGCGGCCAGCCCGATGGCCGGCATCGAGTCGCGGGGACTCGGCTCGGCGACGACGTCGTGGGTACTGAGGTCCGGCAGTTGCGCGCGGACCGCGTCGGCGTGGGCCTGTCCGGTGACGACGACGACACGGCCGCCGGTCAAGGGAGCCAGCCGGTCCCACGTTGCCTCGAGCAGGGTGCGGCCCGCACCCGTCAGGTCGTGGAGGAACTTCGGCGAGGATCGTCGGGACAGTGGCCACAGTCGCGTCCCCGCTCCCCCGGCGGGGATGACCGCCCAGAATCCGTCGATCGCCGAGGCGGTCGAATCGTTCGCCGGCAGCGGTGCCCCGTCGGTCATGGTCCGGAAGGGTAGTCGGCCCTAGCCGTCCGCTGGCGGCGGCAATCGCATACCTCTCGGTAACGAGACGAATGGCACAGTGGCCCGGCCCACTCGCCGACCTGAGCGCCACTGGGCTGGGCGTAGATTCGGCAGGTGGCCACCTCCGTTGCTCCGCCGTCACCGGTGACGGCTCGGCGCACGACGATCGCGATGAAGCTCGTGATGGCCGTGTCCGGCGCGCTGTTCGTCCTCTACGTCATCGCCCACATGTACGGGAACCTCAAGGCCTTCGGTGGGCAGCAGGCGTTCGACGACTACTCCGAGCATCTGCGCAGTCTCGGCGAGCCGATCCTGCCGTACTCCGGCTTCCTCTGGGTGCTGCGGATCATCCTCATCGTCGCGCTCATCGCGCACGTGTATGCGGCGTTCTACCTCTGGAGTCGCGCGCAGGGCGCGCGGACCACGCGGTATGCGGTGAAGAAGGCTGCGGCGGCCACACTCTCTGCCCGGTTCATGCGCTGGGGAGGGGTGGCCATCCTGCTCTTCCTCGTCTTCCACCTCCTGCAGTTCACGACCAACACGATCCGTGCCAACGGCGACTACCCGAGCCCGTACCAGCGTCTCGTCGCCGGGTTCCAGGTGTGGTGGGTCGTCCTCATCTACGTGCTGGCGATGATCGCGCTGGGGATGCATCTCCGGCACGGCAT
>JBKPQA010000116.1:0-2927 GCA_046733835.1 Actinomycetota bacterium | reverse complement strand
GCGAAGCTGTACTACTTGCGCGACCTGCGCGGCAAGGCGGCCAAGATCAAGGAGAAGCGCGAGTCGGTGCCGGCCGGCAAGGGCAAGAGCCGGGCGTCGTCGGCCTCTCCGGCCACGGCCGACTCCAACGCGGCAGCAGCGTCCGGCTCCACGTCCGAGTGACGTCCGCGTGACGTCCGGCGCGGCTGGCACCGAACCGGCGCCGGGCATACCGGTCGAGGAGGGTCCCGGCCGGCGCGCCGACCCTGGACCCAGGAGCGGCCACCGTCCGCAGAGCAGGTGGTGGCCCTACGTCCTCTTCGGCGCCGTGCTGGTCATCCTGCTGCGCGCGTTCGTCGTCCAGTCGTTCTCGGTCCCCAGCGAGTCGATGCAACCGACCATCGAGCCGGGAGACCGCCTCCTGGTGAACCGGTTCGTCCGGGGCGACGACGTGCAGCGAGGCGACATCATCGTCTTCGACGGCACCGAGGTGTTCCCGGCGGGCTCGGGTGTCGACGGAGGGGCGGACTCCGGTCCGCTGGCGTCCGTCGGGCGCGCGCTCGGCGGCCTGCTCGCGCTCGACACCGGGACCGACTACGTCAAGCGGGTCATCGGTCTGCCGGGCGATCGGGTGTCCTGCTGCGACGCGTCCGGGCGGGTGACCGTGAACGGTGTGGGCGTGGACGAGCCGTACATCCTGCCGGGCGACCGGCCCAGCGACCTGACCTTTGACGTCCGGGTCCCTGAGGGGCACTTGTGGGTCATGGGGGACCACCGCAGCGCCAGCGGCGACTCGCGTTCCTACCTGGGCCGGCCGGGCGGTGGGATGGTCCCGGTCGATGAAGTGATCGGACAGGTGACGGTGCGATACTGGCCGCCCGGCCGCCTGGGCTCCCTCGGCGGACCCGGCCCCGTGTCCACCGTCCCATCGCCCGCCGGAGCTGGTCAGTGACCCCATCGACATCGCCCTTTCGGGTGTCTGGCGTCGCCGCGGGACGAGCCGGCTACCGGTCAACGGCCCGGACGGGCCGGCCATGACGGAGGAAACTGCGGAGCAGCGGCTCCGGCGGATCGCCAACGCGCGAGCCGCCGAGGCTGCTCAGGCCCGTGACAAGGGACTGCGGCGGTCGCCGCGGGTGGCGGGTTCGAGCCCGCGTCCGGGACGCCGCCCGGAGCCTGCCGCCGAGCCCGCGGCCGAGCCGGCACCGCGGGCGGCCCGCCAGCCGTACTCCGGGCCGGTGCCTGGGCCCGCTCCACGGCGCGCTCCAGAGCCTCCTTTAGAGCCCGAGGACGACTGGGACGAGGACGAGGAGTACGAGGAGCAGTCGCCGTCGTTCCTGCAGAACCTCTGGGGCGGCGTCAAGGAGATCCTCATCATCGCCGTCATGGCGCTGGTGCTGTCGTTCGTCGTCAAGACCTGGCTGATCCAGGCGTTCTACATTCCCTCCGGGTCCATGGAGAACACCCTCGTGCGCGACGACCGGGTGATCGTCAGCAAGCTGACCCCGGGCCCGTTCGACCTCAACCGCGGGGACGTCGTCGTGTTCAAGGATCCCGGCAACTGGTTGGGCACCGTCCCCGAGTCCCGGGAAGGGAGCCCGCGTGAGACGCTTCGCCGGGTCCTGCAGTTCGTCGGCTTGGTCCCCGACGACTCCGACGACCACCTCATCAAGCGCGTCATCGGCATGCCCGGAGACCACGTGGTCTGCTGCGACAAGGACGGGAAGCTGACCATCAACGGCGTTGCGGTGACCGAGCCGTACATCCGCCAGGGGGACACTCCCGGCGGCGGCAAGCCCAACTTCGACATCACCGTCCCGCCCGGTCGCGTGTGGGTCATGGGCGACCACCGCAGTGACTCCAGCGACTCCCGGTTCCACGACGACGGGACCGGTGCCACGGGGTCGGTGCCGATCGAGGACATCACCGGGCGCTCGGTGATGGTCGTCTGGCCGATCGACCACGTCACCTGGCTCTCCGTGCCCGAACGGGTCTACGCCGACGTCCCGCCCGCCTCCGGCCAGCCAACCCCGACCCCGGCGTCAACCGGCGCCACCGGCTGAGTGGTCGTTCGCCGCACCAAGAAGCCGTCGCTGCGGGTCGAGCGAGCGCTGCAGCGGGACGGCCATCGCGTGCTGGCCGGGATGGACGAGGTGGGTCGCGGCGCCCTGGCCGGCCCGGTCTCCGTCGGCGTCGTCGTCATCGACGAGACGTGCCGGTCCGCGCCGCCGGGGGTCAAGGACTCCAAGCTGCTGACGCCACTGGCCCGCGGCCGGATGGTGCGTCCGATCCAGCGGTGGGCACGCGCGTACGCCGTCGGCCACTCCTCTCCGGCGGAGATCGACGAGATCGGGATCATGGGCGGCCTGCGGCTGGCCGGTATGCGGGCCCTCGCCACCGTCGCGGACGTCGGCATCGTGCCGGACCTGGTGATCCTCGACGGCAACCACGACTGGCTCACCCCGCCGGACATGATCGGGCTCTTGGCGTTTGCGAACGACACGGCGCCGCCCGTGCCTCCGGTCACGACGATGATCAAGGCCGACCTCAAGTGCTCGTCGGTGGCGGCGGCGTCGGTGCTGGCCAAGGTCGAGCGCGACGCGATGATGGTCGCCCTCGACGGGGAGCACTCGGTCTACGGGTGGGCGGTCAACAAGGGGTACGCCGCCCCGGAGCACATGCTCGCCCTCGAGGCGCACGGCCCGTGCGTCCAGCACCGCCGGTCCTGGCGGCTCCCCGGCATGCCGAGCCTCGGGGAGCTGCTCGAGGGCGGGGTGGTAGAACTGAGCGCGCTGGACGTTCGTGACGCGGCGTCCGAGGAGTCGACAGGGTGAGGTCTGGGTGAGTTCGGAGGATCTCGAGAAGTACGAGACCGAGATGGAGCTCCAGCTCTACCGGGAGTACCGCGACGTCGTCTCGCTCTTCACCCACGTCGTGGAGACCGAGCG
>JBKPQA010000115.1:0-3086 GCA_046733835.1 Actinomycetota bacterium | reverse complement strand
CTGGCGTGAGGGTTCCGAAGCAGAGTGCCGAGCCGACGGAGATGTTGCCCTTCATTGAGGCCGAGCTGGAGGCCGCCTACCAGCGATGGGCGGAGGTCGACGCGCGCCTGGCCGACATCCTGCTGGTCCTCGGATGGACCGGTCTGCGCTGGGCCGAGGCGAGGGCGATGACGGTGGCCGACCTGATGGAGGTCCCGACCCCGGCCTGCTGGTTCGCCGGTCGGCTCCGGAGGGTGTCGGGACCAAGAGCACCAAAGGACGCCGCTCTCGCCGAGTGCCGCTCGCGAACCGGGTTTTGCCGATCGTCCGGGGTCTTGCTGAGGGCAAGGAGCCGGGCGATCTCCTGCTGACCACGTCACGTGGCGCGAGGCTGCATCGCTCGGCGGTGCTGCAGTCGCTGCGGTGGGCGTCGACCGGGCAGGGGCGCCGAATTCACGACCTCCGTCACACGGCGGCCTGCCTGTGGCTATCGCGAGGAGTGGACCCTGGGACGGTCCAGGCATGGATGGGCCACGAGTCCATCGCGACGACGAACCGGTATCTCCACTTCCTTGGCACGGCGGCCGATTCGGCGGGGTTGGACCGGCTGAATTCACGGTCGGGGGGCACCCGGGGGGCACGGAAGCGTCGCAAGGCTGAATCACAATGACGAAACCCCGCCTACAGTCCAGCGTTTGCGCTGGTGGGGCGGGATTCTTCGATGGTGGAGCTGCGGGGATTCGAACCCCGGACCTTCTCATTGCGAACGAGACGCGCTACCAACTGCGCCACAGCCCCAAGTGCGAGCCAAACGATAACACCCACGGACACTGACCTGAGACTGCCCAAAGGCCGCCTCCGAGGGCTGAGCCGACGCGGTGACAGGGACGCACGCGTACCCGCATACCCTCGCGGGTATGACGCAGCCCGTGACGTCACCCATTCCCAGTCGCCGGCGTGACTCGTTCGTGCCACCCCTCGTGCGCGCGGCGAGCGAGTGGACGTGGCGGCTGCTCATCCTCGGTGCCGGGTTGATCGCGCTGTTCTTGGTGCTCAGCTACTTCTCCGAGATCGTCGTCCCGCTGGCCATCGGGCTCCTGCTCTGCGCCTTGCTGTCCGCGGTGCACCAGCGGCTCAGCCGGATCGTCCCGAGAGCGGCAGCGGCGGCCATCACCGTGGTCGGCACCCTGCTGGTCATCCTCGGACTGCTGACCCTGGTGGGCTCGCAGATCAGTGGCGGCATCGGCGACATGACGAACCAGGTCAGCGAAGGCATCCAACAGATCCGCACGTACATCCGGAACACCCTCGGCATCAGCGACGACCAGCTCGGCGAGTACGTCGACCAGGCCCGTCAGTGGCTGGCCAACGCCAACCTGGGGTCACGGCTCTCCTCGGCCGGAGTCACCGCCGGCCACTTCGTCGCCGGCATCTTCATCGCGCTGTTCTCGTTGTTCTTCTTCCTCTACGACGGTCCACGGATCTGGGCGTACCTCGTCCGCCTGGCCCCGCGTGGCGCCCGGCCGTACGTCGACTCGTCCGGCGCCGTGGCCTGGCAGCAGCTCACCCACTACGTGCGGGCCACCGTCCTCGTCGCGGCCGTCGACGCCGTGGGGATCACCGCCGGCGCACTCATCCTGCGGGTGCCGTTCGCCAGTGCCATCGGCGTCCTGGTGTTCCTCCTGTCCTTCATCCCCATCGTCGGGGCTCTGCTGAGCGGCGCCGTGGCGGTGCTCATCGCGCTGGTCGCTCAGGGCCCCGTAACCGCGCTGATCATGCTGGCGGTCGTCGTGGCGGTGCAGCAGCTGGAGTCACATGTGCTCCAGCCGTTCATCCTCGGACGGTCGGTGCGCATCCACCCGTTGGCCGTCATCGCCGCCATCGCCTGCGGCGCCATCGTGGCCGGCATCGTGGGAACCCTTGTCGCCGTGCCGATCCTCGCCGTGGTCAAGGCGGTCGCGAACCACCTCTTCGACGAGTACAACCGGCACGAGGGCATCACGGACGAGCCCGACGTCGGCCCGCCGCCGGCGACGCCCGGGGTCACCGACGCCCCCGCACCCCGGAACCGGACGGAGGCCGAGGCCGGAGGGCCGCCCACCTGAGGCGGCCCTCCGTCGCATACCTAGGACTACACAGGACCTAGGACTGGGAACCGCTGATGTTGACCAGCCAGCCGACGCCGTACTTGTCGGTGAGCTGACCAAACTCGTCGCCCCACATCTGCTTCTCGAGCGGCGTGCTGACGTTGGCGCCGTCCGAAAGGCCTTGCCAATAGCGGCGGAGCGCATCGCTGTCGTCGCCGCTGAGGCTGACGGTGATGTTGGACTCCTTGGCCGGGCCGCTCATGAACGAGGGCGTGTCGGCCGCCATGATGGTGAATCCCGCGTCGGTCTCGAGCTGGCCGTGCATGACGAGGTCGCCGTCGGCCCCCTCAGTGCCGTACTCCTTGAACCGACTGATGGCCACCTCGCCACCGAGTACGCCCTTGTAGAACTCGAGGGCCTCGGCCGCGTTGTTGCTGAACTGCAGGTACGGGTTGAGTCGCATGGACATGCCTAGGGAGCTCCTTTGCTTGTCGGTTTGCCCACTCGGGTGGGTCACGACAGTAGACCCGTCAGGTCCGACAGAGTCAGCGGTTGCGCCGCGCCGAAAGGGTGACGCAGCACCGGCCCTCCGCCGGGTCCAGCCTGGCCTCTAGGAGCTGAGGGGCGACGGTGTCCGCGGCCGCCGCAAGGAGCGCGTGGTTCATGCCGCAGACCAGCTGGGTCTCACGTTGCGCGAGCCCGTGGAAGGGGCAGTTCGTCAGCACCACGGTGTCCCCGCGGCGTTGCGGCTCGTAGCCGTGCCGGGCGAGCATGTCTTCCGCGTATGCCAGCGCCTCGTTCGCGTCGACCGCGGGCCCCGCTCCTACAGCAATCGCCCGTCCGTGCGCGACCGCCGATCCGTGAACCGCGTCCCCTATCGGCCGGCCGGTCCGCGCCGACTCGGCGATCGCGTCGGCCATGACCTCCCCGGCCAGCTGGTACTCGCGAGGCGGGATCGTCACCGCCAGCTCACCGGTTCCACGCCAGTAGCGCTTCGCCGGCCGCCCCGCCCCGGGCCCG
>JBKPQA010000114.1:0-5229 GCA_046733835.1 Actinomycetota bacterium | reverse complement strand
CCGGACGGCGAGCCGCAGCCGATCGAGGACCACGACGCGCTGCAGTGGCTGCCGACAACGAACCTGTATGCGGTGGGCTGGCTTCCGGCGGACCTGCCCATCGTGGCGGCCTTGGAGCGGCTCATGGTCAAGGGCACGGCGAACCCCTGAGAGAATGAGGCAATGGCTTCCCGCACCCGCGACGACATCAGGAACGTCGCGATCGTCGCGCACGTCGACCACGGCAAGACCACGCTGGTCGACAAGATGCTGTGGCAGTCCGGTGCGTTCGGCGAGCACCAGCACGTCGAAGAGCGAGCGATGGACTCCGGTGATCTGGAGCGCGAGAAGGGCATCACCATCCTCGCCAAGAACACCGCCGTGCACTATCGCGGCAAGGCGACGGCGGACGCGGGACTCGCCGACGGCGTCACGATCAACATCATCGACACGCCGGGCCACGCAGACTTCGGCGGCGAGGTGGAGCGCGGCCTGTCGATGGTCGACGGCGTGGTTCTGCTCGTCGACGCGTCCGAGGGACCGCTGCCGCAGACCCGGTTCGTCCTGCGCAAGGCGCTGGCCGCCCGACTGCCGGTCATCCTCTGCGTCAACAAGGTCGACCGCCCGGACTCTCGCATCTCCGATGTCGTCGACGAGACCAGCGAGCTGTTCCTCGACCTCCTGGAGGACGACCACGACGCCGTCGACTTCCTGGATTTCCCGGTCGTGTATGCGTCGGCGAAGGCCGGTCGCGCCTCAATTACGGCCCCCGCGAATGGCGAACTCCCGGACAGCCCCGACCTCGAAGCTCTCTTCGCGACGATCATCGACACGATTCCCGCGCCGGTGTACGACGACGCCGCACCGCTCCAGGCACACGTGACGAACCTCGACTCGTCGAACTTCCTCGGCCGGCTTGCCCTGCTGCGGGTCTACAACGGGACCATCGCCAAGGGCCAGCAGGTGATGTGGTGCCGCCACGACGGGTCAGAACAGCGCGTCAAGATCACCGAGCTGCTCATGACCGAGGCCCTGGAGCGCAAGCCGGCCGAGAGCGCCGGGCCCGGAGACATCATCGCCGTCGCGGGCATCCCCGAGATCACCATCGGCGAGACCCTCGCCGACCCCGACGACCCGCGTCCGCTGCCGCTGATTACGGTCGACGAGCCGGCCATCTCGATGACCATCGGCACCAACACGTCGCCGATGGCGGGTCGCGTCCGCGGCGCCAAGGTCACCGCCCGGTTGGTCAAGGACCGGCTCGACCGCGAGCTCGTCGGCAACGTATCCATGCGGATCCTGCCCACCGAGCGGCCCGACGCATGGGAGGTCCAGGGCCGAGGGGAGCTCGCGCTCGCCATCCTCGTCGAGCAGATGCGGAGGGAAGGCTACGAGCTGACCGTGGGGAAGCCGCAGGTCGTGACGCGCCAGGTCGACGGCGCCCTGCACGAACCGGTCGAGCGGCTCACCATCGATGCGCCCGAGGAGTACCTCGGCGCGATCACCCAGCTCCTGGCGGTGCGCAAAGCTCGGATGGAGCACATGACCAACCACGGGACCGGGTGGATCCGGATGGAGTTCCTCGTTCCGTCACGGGGGCTGATCGGATTCCGGACCGAGTTCCTCACCGACACGCGGGGGACCGGCATCATGCACCACGTGTTCGAGGGCTACGAGCCGTGGTTCGGCGAGCTGCGCACCCGGGTGACCGGCTCACTCGTGGCCGACCGGGCCGGTCCGGCCACGACCTACGCGATGTTCAACCTCCAGGAACGGGGCACCCTTTTCATCCCGCCGGGCACGGAGGTTTACGAGGGCATGATCGTCGGCGAGAACTCTCGCGCCGACGACATGGATGTCAACATCACCAAGGAGAAGAAGCTGACCAACGTGCGCTCGTCGACGGCAGAGGTGCTGGAGCGCCTGGCACCCCCGCGGCTGCTCAGTCTGGAGCAGTCCCTGGAGTTCTGTCGCGAGGACGAATGCGTCGAAGTGACGGCGGATGCCGTGCGGCTGCGCAAGGTGGTGCTCGACCAGACCGACCGGGCGCGCACCGCCGCCCGGGCTCGCTCCGCCGCCAAGTCCGAGGCCGCCGCGAAGGGATGACACCAGCGTGACGGCGGCGACAGCGCGTCGAGTGCTCGCGCCCACCATGACGGTGGTGTGCCTGTTGCTCGTGTCGATTTTGAGTGCATGCACGACCAAGCAGGCGGACGCCACGAGCATTCCGACGCAGCGGGGCGGGACGCTACACGTGCTCCTTGATTCGCGGGTCCAGGCCTGGGACCCGCAGCGGATCGCCACGCAAACCGAGTCGGCGTTCGCCGTGCGGACGTTTGTGCGCACCCTGACCAGCCAGGCCCCGGCCGGGACCGGGTTCCTCCCAGGTCTGGTCGGAGATCTGTCGACTACCACCGGTGTCGCTCAGGACGGCGGCCGGACCTGGATCTTCTCCATCGTCAGTGACGCGCCGTGGCAAGACGGCCGGTTCGTCAGCTGTGCCGACGTCAAGTACGGCGTGAGCCGCAGCTTCGCCACCGACCGCATCACCGGCGGAACGCACTATGCGCGCGATCTGCTCGACATCCCCTCGACCACTGATGCGCAGGGCCGCACGGTGTCCGCATACAAGGGCCCGTACTCCGGCGTCCGCCAGTACCTCTACGACAAGGCGGTCACCTGCGACGGCCAGGAGATCACCTTCCACCTGAAGACGCCGCACTTCGACTTCGACCAGGTGGTCTCGCTGCCCGAGTTCGCCCCCGTTCGCCAGGACCAGGACACCGACCGCACCAACCGCGACCCGCTGTCGGTTTTCGCCTCCGGCCCTTACATGCTCGAGGGCGTCTGGAAGCCGGGGGAGGGCGGTCGCTTCGTCCGCAACCGGAAGTGGGTCGCCCGTGACGACCCGGTCCGCAGCGCCTGGCCCGACGTCATCGAGGTCGAGGAAGGGCTGCCGACCACGGCCGTGGCCCAGCGGCTGCTCGACAGCCGGGACGAGGACACCACGGCGATCACCCTTTCGGACGCGCCGGTCGCGATGGACAGTCAGCTTCGGGCCACTGACGCCGCCCGGCGCGTGACGCGGCCCGACAGCGGCGTCGTCGACGTGCTGCTACCCAACGTCTCCGCCCCCGCGCTGGCCGACCCGGCGGTGCGACGGGCCTTTGCGATGGCGACGGATCGCCAGCGGTACACGGAGGCGGACGGCTCGCCGATGACGCCGACCACCTCGGTCCTGGGTCGTGCGGTGCCTGGCCGGCGGACCGACGCCGCACCACCGACGGGTGACCCCGCAGCGGCCAAGGGCGTCCTCGCGGCCGCCGGCGTCGGCACCCCGGTACGGCTCCGGGTCGGGTATGCGCCGTCCGAGGCCGCGACCCGGGCGCTGACCGCGCTGCTGCCGTCTTGGGAGCAGGCCGGCTTCGCGGTAACCCTCGTTCCGCGGACGTCCGGGTCGGAGATCGTCGACGTCGAGCTGAGTCAGGTGTATGCGGCATACCCGGGCGGCGGCGCGGTCCTGCCTCCGCTGGTCCAGCGGCTCTCGGACGCGGGTCTGTCCGCTGCTGCCGCGGCCGCCGCGGCGACCAACGATCTCCCCACGCGGAACCGCGCCTGGGGTGACCTCGATGCGGCGCTCGCGGCGGCCGGTGACGTGGTGCCGCTGGCGGAGCGTCAGCGGGTGCTGTTGCGAGGAACCGGTGTCGAGGCATACCAGGTCAACGTCCTGCTCGGCGGCGTCCCCGACCTCGCCAGCATCTCAGTCAACCTATGACCCATCGGTCCCATAGGTCACTTCTGTAACCTAGGTCGTGCTCCTCAGCAACGTCTCAGCCACGGCATAGTTCGATCACGATCCGGCGACGTCTTGCGTCCGCGTTTCAGTACGTGGGACGCGCTGGACTATGGTTTCGACGATCAGGAGGTGTTCTTCAGGCGGCTGCGGGACCGCCGGGCGGAGAGCCCCAGCCCCCACCAGTAAGGACGACGGATGACGATTGCCCCGGGTCAGGAGGACACCGGCGCGGTCCTGGAGGCGGCCGAGACCGCGGCCATCGACGGCGCCGTCGCGATCAAGGGGCGCACTCCGTGGCAGATCGTCTGGGGCCGCCTGCGGCGGGACAAGGTCACGATGGTGGCCCTCGTCGCTTCAACGTTCTGCGTCGTGCTGGCCATCGTCTCGCCGATCCTGGCGCACTTCGAGATCATCAAGCCCGACCTCAACCACCCAGACCTTGTCACGGGGCTGGGCTCCATGCCGACCGGCTTCGGCGGCGGGATGAGCGCGGAGCACCCGCTCGGTGTCGAGCCGGGCACCGGCCGCGACATCCTCGCCCGCATCATGACCGGGTTGACCACGTCGCTGACGGTGGCCATCCTCGCGACCCTCATCTCGCTGCTCATCGGCGTCATTCTCGGCATCATCGCCGGCTTCGCCCGGGGCCGGACCGACTGGTGGATCAGCCGGGTCATGGACCTCGTGCTCAGCTTCCCGGCGACGCTGATGCTGCTGTCCCTGCAGCTCATCCTCGTCCAGATGATCGCCAACGCCATGGGCCAGGAGCCGAGCGCGGCGGCGCCCAAAGTCGTCTTCATGATCGTCGTGCTGGGGTTCTTCGGCTTCCCGCAGATTGCCCGCATCATCCGGGGTCAAGTGCTCTCCCTGCGCGAGCGCGAGTTCATCGAGGCCGCTGAGTCGCTCGGCGCCAGGCGCGGGCGGATCTACTTCAAAGAGCTGCTCCCGCACCTCTGGGCGCCCATCCTCGTCTTCGCGACGCTGATCATGCCGGCGAACATCGCCGCCGAAGCGACTCTCGGGTTCCTTGGTGTCGGCCTCAACCCGCCGGCGTCGTCACTGGGCTCGATGCTGAACGCCTCGGTGAACTATGCGCTGCCGGACCCGGCGTACTTCCTGATCCCCGGCCTTGCCGTCTTCTTCGTCGTGCTGTCGTTCAACCTGCTGGGAGACGGCCTGCGCGACGCCCTCGACCCCAAGTCGGGACGCTCGTGACGGTTTCCCTCCATGTCGGTGACTTCACTGGAACCCCTCCAGAGCCACCGTCCTCAGTCCGCATCGTGGCCGACCCGGGTCGCGATGTTCAGCCCGTAGCAATCGCTTCGGGAAAGTCCATCACGCCGTTCGTGGTGGAAAGTGCACACAAGGAGAACACATGATGCGCACCAGGAAGGGCGCGACCGGTCTCGCCCTTGGCGCGGTCGTTGCCCTCGCTGCGGCGGCGTGCAGTAGCT
>JBKPQA010000113.1:0-3357 GCA_046733835.1 Actinomycetota bacterium | reverse complement strand
CACTGCTTCACGTCGAAGCCCACGCCACCGTCATACCGGGGGTCGTCACCGCCGACGACCTGCCGGTTGTCGGTCCAGGTGTTGAACGCGAAGGCGCCGACCGACGACACGTAGTTGTAGTCGCCGTGGAACGGAACCCGACGGTCACCGAACATCTCGTAGTTCGGCATCTGGCTCACAGTCGACAGCCGCGCCTCGGCCCACGACGTGCCGCGGTCGCGGGACGATGCGCCGTACGTGTCCAATCCCGCGGTCGCCGCCGCGAAGCCGGCCGCGTCACGTACCGCGCCGTTGTTGCCCGGCGGGTACTGGACGCTGTAGGCGGGGTCGTTTCGGCTGTCGTGCCACACCGCGTGGAGCACACCACCGTCGGCGTTGATGTCCGGGAAGAACTGGTGGCCCCTTGCCGTCGGCGCCAGCAGCTTCGGGGTCGACCAGGAGCCGTTGGTGAGCGCCGTGAAGTAGATGCCACCCTTTCCGACGCGCAGCGTCGTGCCGGCCGGGTCCGCGGTGTTGTACGTCGTCTGGGACGCCTGCTCCGTGCCCGGGATGGTGCCGTCGTACACCAGGTAGACGTTCTGGTCCGACGCTTTGGGGTCGGCGGTGATCCGCGGCTGGCTGTCGTGCCGGAAGAACACGAAACCGCTTCGGCAGGCGAACGGACCGGAGCCGCAGTCGCGACTGTCGCCGACTGACTCCTCGCCCGCCTCGGACTCGGGACCGTCGGCGTTCTCGTACGCCTGCTCGTGCGCCTCCTCGGAGGCTTCCGGGTCGCCAGCGAAGTCGGCGGCGTCGAACGGCTCGAACTCCGCCGCGGTGGCCGGCTTGCTGAAGGTCGCTCCACCGTCCCTTGAGACGACGTACTGGATCGAGTTCTCCTGGTGGCCGCGGTTCGTCTCGAACTGCCGGTAGGCGATGTACACCGTGCCGTTACTGGTGACGGCGATGTCGGCGAACTGGACGTTCTTGGAGCCGGTGGAGATCTTCTGCGGCTGGCTGAACGTCGCGCCGTGGTCAGTGGACCGCACGAACGAGATGGAGTTGTTGCCGCCGACGCCCTGGAAGATGCTCCACGCGGCGTACACGTTGCCGTTGTACGGGCTGGAGATGCCGCGGTCCACCTCGATCGACGTCTTGTCGTTGAACCGGCCGTTGATCGCCGGGGTGCCCTTGCCGACGATGACCGTCCGCACGTAGTGCGCCGCATCCTGGTCGTACGTGGCCACCCAAACCGAGCCGTTCTGCGGGGCCGTCCGGTTGAACGCGTTGCCCATGTAGAACAGCCGGCCTTGGTTGTCCCACGCCTGCACCGGGTCGCCCGCGTTCGTGATACCGCGCTGCTGAAGCGGGCTAGCCAGACCCTCTGGTGACTTGTCGGTCGGATAACCGGGGAGCAGGCTGTTGACGAAGGAGCCGCCGGCGTCGGTGCTGCGGTAGAAGCCGGCCCAGGTGCCACCCGCCAGCTCGACGGTGCAGTAGTCGTTGGACCCGGCCACGATGATGTCTCTGTTCTCCGGGTCGACCGCCGTCGATGGCTCGTTCTGCTGGCGCCGGTTGGCGCCGCAGGCCGAAATCGCGTCTCCGGGCGTGATCGCCCGGCCGTTGGCCTTGACGTACGGGCTGTCGACTGTAACCGCGTGGTCGGACCCGATCGGGGTCGTCGCCGAGGCGGTCATCGCGGTACCGACGGCGAGCACGCCGGCCGCCAGGCCGGCTATCGGTAACGACATTCGACGGCGCATGTGCCGCTCCCTCTCGCGCCACCAAGGGCGCGGATCCGGCGCCGGGTGGCCCGGCGCGCTGACGCGGCCGTCAAGCGGCGGCCGCGGTAGTGCCGCTGCCAACCCACCACGTAACACGTGGACACCTCCGGGACGGTCGGCGCGGTTACTGTGCCACCGCGACCGCGTCCCGACAACACTTCACACGCGGGGGAGTGGTAAAGATTGACCCAAATCCGAACGCTGTCGCATCCGGCGAAGTCTTGCGCCCGGGATTACGCCCAGATGTTGTCGTGGTAGCGCATGAACTCGTCGTACTCCGCGTCGGTCATCGTCTCGCCCGCCTGCCGTCGGGCGAGCCCCTCGAAGTACGCCTCGCGTGGCGCTCCCGGCGCGAAGTGCAGCAGCATCGTCGCGGCGGTTCCCTCGACGTTCTTGAAGCCGTGCAGGCCGCCCGGCGGCACGTGCGCGAAGTCGCCGGGACGAGTCCTCACCCACTGCTGGCCGTCGTAGATCTCCACTTCACCGGTGAGGATGTAGAAGGACTCCGCCATCGTCCGGTGGAAGTGCGGGTCCGGGCCGCCGACGCCAGGGCCGAACTCCCAGCGGTAGAGCCCGAACAGCCCGTCGGTCCCCGCACCCGTCACCAGGTGGTGCACCCGGGTTCCCTTGGGATAGACGAGCTCGGGCTCGTGGTCAGTGGACCGGATCGTCGCGGAGACCTCCCCGGTGTCGCCGGTGTACCGGACGGGCGGGTATGCGGGCAGCTGAGTCATCGGTCCTGCCTACCAGACGTCCCGCATGGCGAGTCGTCGGCAGATCTGGATCGATCCCTTCCAGGCCAGGTCGGTGTCCGCCGTTCGGCGATGAGGTCCGGCGAACCAGTCGGCGTAGGCGCAGAGGTCCTTGAGGTCCCAACGGAGTCGGTAGTACTCCAGCTCCTCGTTGTGCACGGTGCGGCCCGTGAGCTCCGTGTACGCGCCGACCAGACCGGTCATCCACACGTCACGAGCCGGAGCAGCGAGCGCCACGGTGTCCCAGTCGACGAGGACCGGCCCCTCTGCCGTCATCATTGTGTTGTTGGCCTTGGGCTCACCGTGGGTGATGACCCATACATCTTGGTTCGTGCCGATACCGGCAGCCAGCGGGTCGTCGGAGAGCAGCCAGTGATGGCTCCCGAAACCCAACGGCGCGTACCCGATCGTTGCGGCCGTAATCGACCAATGCCGGCTGACCGCCGCGGCGACCTGCTCCTCGGTCAGGTCCTCGGGGGGTGTTCGCATCCGCCTGTTGATCTCAGGAGTTGTTCTTGGAGGCCCGGGTCAGCCCGAGCAGCCAGTCGATTTTAGAAGGGGGCTCGCGCGCAGCCTCGGCGAGCTCGAGGGCCGTCATGGGAGCGAAGGCGGCGCACCACAGAAGGGCCCGTTCGCTGCTGACGCCCGTCCATGCCCTGAGCTCGTCCGCGCGCTCGATAACGGTGTTGACATCGTCGGCTTTCCACAGCAGCAGGTCCACTAGGTCGAAGGCCGGATCTCCGAGGCAGGAGGACGGGTCGATCGCGACCAGGCCGCGATGGACCCCGCCGTCGAGGATGTTCGACGGCGTCAGGTCACCATGGAGAGTCACCGTCCCTTCG
>JBKPQA010000112.1:0-6853 GCA_046733835.1 Actinomycetota bacterium | reverse complement strand
TTGCCGCGGATCGGGAGGATCGCCTGGGTATGCGGGTTGCGGCCCTGGACCGCCGACCCGCCGGCCGAGTCGCCCTCGACGATGAAGACCTCGGAGATCGACGGGTCCTTGCTCTGGCAGTCCTTGAGCTTGCCGGGTAGGCCGACGCCATCAAGGAGGCCCTTGCGGCGGGTGGACTCCCGGGCCTTGCGGGCCGCGATCCGAGCGGCAGCGGCCTGGATCGCCTTTTGGACGATGTCGCGGCCCTCGCGCGGGTGCGCCTCGAGCCAGTGGCCGAACTCATCCGTCATCGCCCGCTGGACGAACCCCTTGACCTCGGAGTTGCCGAGCTTGGTCTTGGTCTGGCCCTCGAACTGCGGCTCGCCGAGCTTGACCGAGACCACCGCCACCAAGCCTTCGCGGACGTCGTCACCGGTGAGGTTCTCCTCCCGGTCCTTGAGGAGGTTGTTCTTGCGGGCGAAGTCATTGACGAGCTTGGTCATCGCGGCGCGGAACCCCTCCTCGTGGGTGCCGCCCTCGTGGGTGTTGACCGTGTTGGCGTAGGTGTGTACCGACTCGGAGTAGCCGTTGGTCCACTGCATGGCCAGCTCGAGTGCGAGCGCCCGGCTCTTGTCCTCGACCTCGATCGAGATGACGTCGGGGTTGATCGGGTCGGCCCGCTTGGACCCGACCAGATGCTTCACGTAGTCAACGAGTCCGCCGTCGTAGCGATACGACACCTTCTTGGCCTTCTTCGGCTTCGCAGTAGCCGTGTCGGCGGCCGGCGCCGAGCCGTTCTCGATCACCCTCTCCACGTCGACGACCGCGTCGGCGTTGTCGAGGTCGATGTCGTCCTCGTCGTCGGCGGCCGGCTCCGGACGCTCGTCGAGCAGCGTGATGGTCAGGCCCTTGTTGAGGAACGCCGTCTGCTGGAACCGAGCCCGGATGGTCTCGAAGTCGAAGTCGACGGTCTCGAAGATGTCCGGGTTCGGCCAGAAGGTGACCGTCGTCCCGGTCTTGCCGGGATCTGTCATTGCTTCGTCCTGAGACAGCGGCGCTCGGGGGACGCCGTGGTCGAAGCTCATCCGGAAGACGTGGCCCTCTTGCCGAACCTCCACGTCGAGCCGGCTGGACAGCGCATTGACCACGGACGAGCCCACGCCGTGCAAGCCGCCGGACACCTTGTACCCGCCGCCGCCGAACTTGCCGCCGGCGTGCAGCTGGGTGAGGACCAGCTCGACGGCGGACACGTCTTCGCCCGCTCGCTTGCCGGTGGGAATTCCGCGACCGTTGTCGACCACCGTGAGCCCACCGTCGGGGCGGATCGTGACGTCGATCCGGTCGGCATAGCCGGCGAGCGACTCGTCGACCGAGTTGTCGACGATCTCCCACACCAGGTGGTGCAGGCCGCGCTCACCGGTCGAGCCGATGTACATCCCCGGGCGCTTCCGGACCGCCTCCAGGCCCTCCAGGACCTGGATCGCCGACGCGTCGTAGGCCGGCGCCGCCTCCGGTCCGGAACCCGCCTGATCCAGGGCGTCCGTGGGGTTCGCAGCCTCCGCCGGCGTGGTCGACGGGGTGGACGGGGTGCTGAGCGCCCTGCTCTCGTCGGCCTCGGACACGCTGCTCCTTCGTGCACCGCCCGCCACGCTTGCTGCAGGGAGCCGCTCTGGGCGTGATGCGATGCTGTTCATGACGAGCGGCCTGCCGACGCTGCCCGGTCGAGTGCGACGGGCGTGCGACAGCTGGCCGCCATTGACTCTTCATTCTACAGGCGCCGGACCAGCAAACTGGCCTCAGGAGCCCCGCAACGCCCGGTTTACGCGACAAGAACCCGCTCTCATGTGTCGGGGATCATGCCCAGGGCCTGAGTGGCGTTCTCGGGCGTCTGTCGCCTCCGTCGATCCTGCCCTAGAGCCGGGTTCTCCCCAGGCCATATCCACAGATCCTGTGGATATCCCGGGCGCCTGCTCACGGTTCAGTCCGCAGCCGGCTCGCCCAGAGCGGCCGGGCGCCGGGGGTCGTTCGACCAGGCGGACCAGGATCCCGGAAAGAGTGCCGCATCGACGCCCAGTACGGCGAGCGCGAGCACGTCACGGGCGGCCGTGACACCAGAGCCGCAGTAGGTGGCCACCGCAGCATGCGCGGTCGCGGACCGCGCCGCCGGTGAGGTCATCACCGGAGCGAAGAGTTCGCGCAGCCGGTGGTCCGACGGCATCCGCCCGTTCTCGTACAGCTCGGCGGCCGGCACGTTGACGGCGCCAGGGATGTGGCCAGGTCGTGGATCGATCGGCTCCATCTCGCCGCGGTACCGCTCTGGGGCCCGGGCGTCCACGAGCACCCCCGACTCCGGGAAGGCGGCCGCCTCGTCCACGTCGATCGTGGGCAGCTGTCCAACCGAGAGGTCCAGCCGCGAAGGTCGCACCGCCTCAGCGTCGGCGGCCTCGAGCGGAAGGCCGGCCTCGACCCACGCCGACAGGCCGCCGTCGAGGATGCGGGCCCGAAGACCAGCCCACCGCAGTACCCACCAGGCCCGCTCGGCGGCGGACGATCCCGGTTCGTCGTAGACGACGAGGTCGTCGTCGGCCTCGACCCCGAGTTCCCGTAGTCCGGTGGTCAGCGTGTCGACGTCGGGCAGCGGGTGCCGTCCATCGAGGGGATCACCGGTATGCGTCGTGAGCACCGTCTCGAGATCCAGGTACCGCGCCCCGGGAAGGTGACCCTCCGCATACCGCTGCCGTCCCTCCCCGGCTTCGCCGTGGGCCCGGCGGGGACCGTCACTGAGCCGCCATCGGACGTCCAGAAGTCGCACGGACGCGAGGTTCGGCGACAGCTCGTCGACCGTGACGAGGTGCTCGGAACGGCTCACCCAGCCGAGTCTAGGAATCACCCGTACGTGTCCCGGGGACCCCGGCCCGGCGCCCGCCGGCGACCCTTGGCCCAGGTCGGCCCGCTCGGCCCGGTGACGACCACCTCGGTCACTGTGCCGGCGCCGACCTCCTGCTCGAGCCGGCCCAGCAGCACGGAGGTCAACAGCCGCATCTGGGTCGCCCACGCCGTCGAGACGGCCCGGACGGTCAAGACGCCGTTCTCGAAGGACACCGGCAGCACATGCTCGGCGATGTCGGGACCAACGATCTGCGGCCACCGCCCGATGACCGAACCCACGGCGACATCGACCTCCCAGCCGCGGTCGGCCACGAACTTCTCCAGCTGCTCGCCGAGCAGCATCGGGTCGCGGGCATCGGGCCCGCTGCCACTGGGCGTTCCCTGCGGCTGTTCGGCGGGACGACGTCGGCGAAGGGGCTTGAGACCCGGCCGAAGACCCTTGTCAGCGGCGGCTTTTCGCGCGCGAGCAAGCGCGAGTGCGGCGGCCGCAGCGGCGGCTTCCTCCTCCTCCCGGCCGGCAACGGGGTCGTCAGGCGACACGCGTCACCTCACCCAGCGTCACTGCATACATCGTCCCCCGTTCGCGAAGGCGCGCCGGCACGTCGGCCTCGACGGCTGCGGTGACGAGGACCTGCTCGCCGTCCTCGACCAGAGAGGCCAGCCGGTCTCGTCGTCCCGAGTCGAGCTCGGCAAAGACGTCGTCGAGGACGAGGACCGGGTCATCACCGAGCTCGGCCCGGAGAAGCTCGTATGCGGCGAGCTTGAGTCCCAGGGCGAACGACCAGGACTCGCCATGGCTGGCATACCCCTTGGCCGGCAAGTCGCCGAGCACGAGGTGCAGGTCGTCGCGGTGCGGGCCGACCAGGCTCACGCCGCGCTCGATCTCCTGGTTGCGCACCTCGGCGAGGCTGGCCAAGAGCTCCTTCTCGAGGAGCTCGGGATCCGGCAGGTCGCCGGCCGCCAGGCTCACGGAGGCATCCTCGCGCAGGCTCGAGCGGTAGACGGCGCGGGCCTCGTCGGGGCCAGCACTCACGGCGGCGTAGGCCTCCAGGAGGTGCGGGCGCAGGTCGGCAAGCAGCCGCAAGCGTCCGGAAACCAGCTGCGCACCGAACCGGGCGAGCTGGCCATCCCACACGTCGAGGGTGTGCAACGCCGAGGCGCGTGCCTCCTCTACGGGTTCGCCGTAAGCGGTGAACCGCTCGGGCCGCCGGCGGGCACCCCGCCGGAGCACCGGGGCTGCCGACTTGAGCAGGGCGCTGCGCTGCTTCAGCACCTTGTCGTAGTCGGATCGGACCCCTGACCACCGGGGTTGGCGTTGGACGAGGAGGTCGTCGAGGAAGGCGCGCCGCCCGGCAGGGTCGCCCTTGACGATCGCCAGGTCCTCTGGCGCAAAGAGGACGGACCGCAACGTCCCGAGCACCTCACGTGGTCGCGGCATCGGCGCCCGGTTGAGCCGGGCTCGGTTGGCGCGGCCCGGGTTGAGCTCGAGCTCGACGAGCGTCTCCCGGCCGTCCCGGACTACGACGCCGCGGATCACCGCGCGGTCCGCGCCGAAGCGGACCAGCGGCTGGTCTGTCGCGACCCGATGGCTCGACAAGCTGGCGAGGTAGCCGACAGCCTCGACGAGGTTGGTCTTGCCCTGGCCGTTGGGGCCGACGAGGGTGGTGACACCGGGACCGAGTGGCAGCTCAGCGGTGGGATAGCTGCGGAAGTCGGTGACGCTCAGGTGGCGGACGTACACAGTCGAGTTTCACGGGGGCCCCGCGAAGCATCAGAGCGAAGCGCAGAACTTCGTGGGGTGACTCTCATCAGGTAGAGCCGGACCCTGACGTCGGTCCGGCGGTGGCGGCCTTGCGGCCGCCCCTTGTGCCCGTCTTCCGGGTGGACTTGCGCTCACCACGCGAGGTCGTCGAACCAGTGCCTGAGGACGGGCCGGCGCTGGCCGCCTTGCGACCCCTGCGCACCGCCTCCTCCTCGGCCGGCTTCTCTTCGCCGGCTTCACGCTTGACCTCGGCCGGCGTCTCGGGCGCCTCGCCCTTGCGCAACCGCTTCCCCTCCTCGTAGGTCATCACCTCGTGACCGCCGAACTGGCCGCGGAGGGCGGCAACCGCCTGCATGGTCGGCGACTCGTCCTGGCGCGAGGCGAACCGCGCGAACAACGACGCCGAGATGATCGGCATCGGGACGGAGTTCGCGATGGCCTCCTCGACGGTCCAGCGACCCTCGCCGGAGTCGACCGTATAGCCCGAGACGTTGTCGAGGTTGGGGTTCTCCTCGAGGGCGGTGACGAGTAGGTCGAGCAGCCAGGACCGGACCACGGTGCCGCGGCTCCACGCCTTGAAGCACCCCGGGACGTCGTTGATGATGTCCTTCTTCTCGAGAAGCTCGTAGCCCTCGCCGTAAGCCGCCATCAAGCCGTACTCGATCCCGTTGTGGACCATCTTCGCGTAGTGCCCGGCCCCCACTTCGCCGGCGTGCACGAAGCCCTCGTCCCGTGGGCCCTCGGGACGCAGCGCGTCGAAGATCGGCATCGCCTTCTGAACCCACTTCTTTTCGCCGCCGCACATGAGGCCATAGCCATTCTCAAGACCCCAGATGCCGCCGGACACGCCGCAGTCGACGTAGCCAATTCCCTTGGGCTTCAAGAGTTTTGCGTTCTCGAAATCGTCGGTGAACCGCGAGTTGCCGCCGTCGATGACCATGTCACCCTTGTCGAGCAGACCGGATAGCTTCTCGACGGTGCTGCGGGTCGGCGCGCCGGCCGGGACCATGACCCACACGACCCGCGGGGCGTCCAGTGCCTTGACGAGCGCGGGCAGACTCTTCACGTCGGAGATGTCGGGATTGAAGTCGAAGCCGACCACCTCGTGACCTGCCCGGCGCAGGCGCTCCCGCATGTTGCCGCCCATCTTGCCGAGACCGATGAGACCGAGCTGCATGGCTGACCCTTTCGACGAGCGGCCGACGACGAGGCCGGCAGGTGAGTTCGAGACGGGAGTGCGAGACGAGCTGGGTAGTGCGGCACTGCAGTTGCGGCACTGCGGACTGCGTGGTCAGGCTACCGCCACAACCCGCGTACGGAATGGCCGTAGATCGGGAGGACTCAGCTGGCGAAGCGGACCGGCATGAGGACGTAGCGGTAGCTGTCGTCCGCGTCGCCCTCCGCCTCGGCCTGACCGGTCAGAACAGCGGGTCGGCTCGGCTGGGTGAAGGACAGTCGCGCGTATGCGGTGCCGAGGGCTCCCAGCCCGTCGAGGAGGAAGTGGGGGTTGAAGGCGATCTCGATGTCGGGGCCGGTCAACGTCGCCTCGACGGCCTCGGAGGCTTGTGCGTCGTCTCCGGTGCCTGCCTCTATTGCGACCTGGCCGTCGGTGAACTTGAGCCGCACAGGAGTGTTGCGCTCCGCGACGAGCGAGACCCGGCGCACCGCCTCGATGAGCCCCGACGTGTGCATGACCGCTTCGGTGTCGACACTCGTCGGGAAGATGGAGGTGACCTTGGGGTACTCGCCGTCGAGCAGGCGGGTCGTCGTCCGGCGCTGGCCGGCCTCGAACCCGACGAGGCCGTCGCCGCCAGCGGCGCCGCCCAGGGCCATGTCGACCGAACCGCTGGTGCCGAGCGCCTTGGCGGTGTCGGACAGCGTGCGGGCCGGGATCAGCGCGACGAGCGGAGCGGAGCCGCCGACGTCGGCGGCGGTCGGCTTCCACGTCAACTCGCGCATGGCCAGGCGGTAGCGGTCGGTGGCCAACAGGGTGATCTTGTCGCCCTCAATCTCCATCCGGACGCCGGTGAGGATGGGCAGCGTGTCGCCCCGGTCGGCGGCAACGGCCACCTGGGCCACGGCCTGGGTGAACACGTCGCCTTGGATCGTGCCGGTCGGTTCGGGAGCTGAAGGAAGGGTGGGGTAGTCGTCGACCGGCATCATCAAGAGGCTGAACCGCGATGAGCCGCACGTGACCTGGACCTTGTTGCCGTCGCCCACGAT
>JBKPQA010000111.1:0-37060 GCA_046733835.1 Actinomycetota bacterium | reverse complement strand
GCTACCTCGAGCAGCGCGTCCTCGTCGAGTTGGACGGCCGGCTCGGCCACGACGGACCCGAGGCACGGGTGAAGGACGGGATTAGGGACCGGCGCGGTGCCACCACTGGTTCGCTGACGATCAGGGCGTTTTGGCGTGACGTTGCTGGCCATCCCTGCGAGCTGGCGATCGACGCCGGTGCCGTGCTGAGCACGCGCGGCTGGGTCGACCGCGTGCGACCGTGCCGCCGCCGGGACTGCGCCGTCAGGTGAGACGACCGGCGTGTCGGCGGTCACGGATACGGCCATCCTGGGAACCGGCTGGAACAGGAGTCTCCGGTTGCTCGTTGACCTGCGAGAATGAGTAGCAGGTGACGGGTCGGCATCACACAGGATCTGTCGCGTCAGCACCCAAGCAGGAGGTCGGGGACCACCCCGCACATGGACTTCAAGCGCATCTTTCGCACGCCGATGCTGTGGATCGTTGTGCTCATCGGCGCAGCGATCCTCGTCTTGTCGCTGTCGGACAACGGCGGCTTCACGCGCATCGACACGTCGAAGGCCCTCGACCTCATCAACACCGGCAAGGTCGACTCCGCCAAGCTCATCAACAACGAGCGGATGGAGCTGACGCTCAAGCAGGGTGAGACATTCTCTGACGGCGACAAGGTCAAGAACGCCACCAAGGTGTATGCGTACTACGTCGAGGCCCGGGGCGGGAACGTCGTGCAGGCCCTCGACAACCACCTCCCGCCGAACGGCTACACGGACCAGATCGACGAGACCAACTGGTTCGGCTCGATGCTGGTCAGCCTCATCCCGATCATCATCGTGCTCGGCCTCTTCTGGTTCCTCATGGGCCAGATGCAGGGCGGCGGCTCCCGCGTGATGCAGTTCGGCAAGTCCCGGGCCAAGCTGGCCTCCAAGGACACGCCCAAGGTGACGTTCGCCGACGTCGCCGGATGTGACGAGGCCGTCGAGGAGCTGCACGAGATCAAGGAGTTCCTCCAGGAGCCGGCCAAGTTCCTCGCCGTCGGCGCCAAGATCCCCAAGGGCGTGCTGCTCTACGGCCAGCCGGGCACCGGTAAGACGCTGCTAGCGCGGGCGGTGGCGGGCGAGGCCGGCGTGCCGTTCTACTCGATCTCCGGTTCGGACTTCGTCGAGATGTTCGTGGGTGTGGGTGCGTCCCGGGTCCGCGACCTGTTCGAGCAGGCCAAGGCCAACGCGCCGGCCATCGTCTTCGTCGACGAGATCGACGCGGTGGGCCGGCACCGTGGCGCGGGCCTCGGCGGCGGACACGACGAGCGCGAGCAGACGCTGAACCAGCTGCTCGTCGAGATGGACGGCTTCGACGTCAAGACCAACGTCATTCTCATCGCTGCCACCAACCGGCCCGACATCCTCGACCCGGCGCTGCTGCGGCCCGGTCGCTTCGACCGGCAGATCGCCGTCGACACGCCAGACATGCTCGGGCGCAACCGGATCCTCCAGGTGCACGCCCAGGGCAAGCCGATGGCGCCCGACGTCGACCTGCTCGCCGTTGCCCGCCGGACCCCGGGCTTCACCGGCGCCGACCTGGCCAACGTCCTCAACGAGGCCGCGCTCCTCACCGCACGCAGCAGTAAGAAGTACATCGACGACCACACGCTCGACGAGGCCATCGACCGCGTCATCGCCGGCCCGCAGAAGCGGACGCGCATCATGTCCGCTGCCGAGCGGAAGATGACCGCATACCACGAAGGCGGTCACGCGCTCGTCGCCGCGTCGATGAACCACACCGACCCCGTGACCAAGGTGACGATCCTGCCGCGTGGCCGCGCCCTCGGCTACACGATGGTCATGCCTCAGGACGACAAGTACTCGACCACGCGCAACGAAATCCTCGACCAGCTCGCGTATGCGTTGGGCGGCCGGGTCGCGGAGGAGATGATCTTCCACGACCCGACGACCGGCGCCGCGAACGACATCGAGAAGGCCACCGCGATGGCCCGCAAGATGGTCACCGAGTACGGCATGTCGGAGCGGGTCGGCGCGATCAAGCTCGGCCAGAGCACCGGCGAGGTGTTCCTCGGCCGGGACATGGGCCACCAGCGGGACTACAGCGAGGAGATCGCCGGCGTCGTCGACGAGGAGGTCCGCAAGCTCATCGAGAACGCGCACGACGAGGCCTGGCACGTCATCAACGACAACCGCGACGTCCTCGACCAGCTCGTCCTCGAGCTCCTGGAGCACGAGACCCTGGGCGGCGCCGAGCTGGCGCGGATCTTCGCCGGCGTGCGGAAGCGCCCGATGCGGCCGACGTGGCTGTCCAGCGAGTCCCGCCTGCTCAGCGACATCCCGCCGGTGTTGACGCCGGCCGAGCGGGACGCGATGACCAACGGGAGCAACGGCCAGAACGGCTACAACCGCAACGGCTACGGTCCCAAGGGACACGCTCCACAGGACGCCAGCGGCGACGAGGAGATGGGCCACAAGATCGACGAGGCGGCGGAAGCCGGCGCGCACCCCCTCGCCGAGGAGGAGCCGCGGAGCCACGTCATCGAGGTCCCGGACGGCGGGCGGGTCAACCCCTCAGAAGACCACTGAAGGGACCACTGACGAGGATGGCGGTCGACCACGACCGTGCCGCCGCGGCGGTGCGTGAGCTGCTCCTCGCCATCGGTGAGGATCCCGACCGTGAAGGGCTGCGCGACACCCCGCAACGAGTGGCACGGGCATACGCCGAGACGTTCGCAGGCCTGGATCGGTCGGCCGACGAAATCCTGAAGACGACCTTCGCCATCGATCACGACGAGATGATCATCGTGCGCGATATCGAGGTTTACAGCACCTGCGAACACCACCTCGTCCCCTTCCACGGCGTCGCCCACGTCGGCTACATCCCCGCCAAGGACGGTCGGGTGACCGGGCTGTCCAAGATCGCCCGGCTCGTCGAGGTGTTCGCCCGCCGTCCGCAGGTGCAGGAACGCCTCACGACCCAGATCGCCGACTCCCTGGTCCAGCATCTCCACGTCCAGGGCGTCATCGTCGTCGTTGATTGTGAACACCTCTGCATGGCGATGCGCGGCGTCCGCAAACCCGGCTCCCGCACCATCACCTCGGCCGTCCGCGGCCAGCTCCGCGACCCCGCCACCCGAGCCGAGGCGATGTCGCTGCTGGCCGGCGGCGGTCGATGACCAGCGGCCTCCCCACCGCGGACGGGCGTCCGGTGCTCATGGGCGTGGTCAACGTGACCCCGGACTCGTTCAGCGACGGTGGGTACTGGTTCGAACCAGGCGCGGCCATCGCGCACGGGCGCGCTCTTGTCGCCGACGGTGCGGACCTCGTCGACATCGGCGGCGAGTCGACCCGGCCCGGAGCGGAGCGACCGAGTGTCGCGGAGGAGCTGCGGCGAGTGCTCCCCGTCATCGAGGCACTGGCCGACGAGGACGTCGTCCTCTCCGTCGACACGATGCGGTGTGAGGTGGCCGCCCAGGCTCTCGACGCCGGCGCCTCGGTCGTCAACGACGTCAGCGGCGGGCTCGCCGACCCCGACATGGTGTCGCTGGTCGCCGAGCGTGGATGCCCCTACGTGGCCATGCACTGGCGCGGGCACAGCACCCGCATGCAGAGCCGGGCGGTCTACGAGGACGTCGTCAAGGAGGTATGCGACGAGCTGGCCGCCCGCCGCGACGCCATCCTGGCGGCGGGGGTGGCTGCCGAGCGGCTGGTCCTCGACCCCGGCCTCGGGTTCGCCAAGCACGCCGCGCACAACTGGGCGCTGCTCGCGCATTTGGAGGCCCTGGTCGCGCTCGGGCAGCCGGTGCTCGTGGGAGCGTCCCGCAAGACGTTCCTCGGTCGGATCGGCGTCCCCGAGGGCGGCGACCCCCGGCCGCCGACTGACCGCGACATCGCCACCGCGGTGACCAGCGTGGTCTGCGCCCAGGGCGGCGTCTGGGGGGTCCGCGTCCACGACGTCGCGGGCACCCGCGACGCGTTCGCGGTGCTCCGGGAGGTGGCCGCGCACCGATGACCGACCGCATCCACCTGCGCGGGGTCGAGGCTGTTGGCTTTCATGGCGTCCTGCCCTACGAGAAGCGTGACGGCCAGCCCTTCGTGGTCGATGTTGTCCTCGACCTGGATCTGACGACGGCCGGCGCCACCGACGACCTCCACGACACCGTGTCCTACGCCGAGATTGCTGGCGAGGTCATGGCCCGCATCACCGGGCCGTCGTTCGACCTCATTGAGCGGCTGGCCGAGGTGATCGGCGACGACGTGCTCCGGCACTCGCTGGTCGACGCCGTCACGGTGACCGTGCACAAGCCGCAGGCACCGGTCGGCCACCCGTTCTCCGACGTCGCTGTCGAGGTTCACCGTGAACGGGGTCTTCCCGTCGTGGTCGCCCTCGGAGCGAACCTGGGCGACGCCCGCCAGACTCTCGAAAGCGCCGTCTGCGCCGTCGGCGCCCTTCCCGGTATGCGGGTCCGTGCGGTTTCGTCGCTCGTCGAGACTGACCCGGTCGGCGGTCCGGAACAACCCGCATACCTCAACGCCGTCCTCATCGGCGATACGAGGCTCGACCCTCCGGAGCTGCTACGCCGGCTGCACGAGATCGAGGCCGACCACGGCCGGACCCGCGAAGTTCGTTGGGGCGCAAGAGCGCTGGATCTCGACCTCATCCAGGTCGGCCGCGCCGGCCGCGCCTCGGAGGTCCGGGCCGATGACGCCGAGCTGACCCTTCCGCACCCACGCGCCCACGAGCGCGGGTTCGTCCTGGTCCCGTGGGCGCAGGTCGACCCCACGGCGACGGTTCGCGTCGGAGACCAGGTCCGGCGGGTCGCGGAGCTCACAGCCGAGGTCGAGACCAGTGGCGTGCGGCCCGGACCGGACTGGAGCCCGCAATGGTGAGCCGCGCCGACGGCATCCGGGCGCGCACGCTCATCGCCGTCGCCGTCGTCGTGGGCGGTGCGTCCTGGGTCGTACTGAGGCTGCTTCAGGGCGGCGGCCGCGACCTGCCGTCGACCAGCTGGCTCGCCGTCTTCATCTTCGTGGCACTGGCGCTCGGTCTGCTCCTCGCCGGACGGCCGGTCAAGCGGCTGGTTGCCGGGCGGGCCACCCGCCCGGTCAACCCGCTGTACGCCGCGCGCGTCCTGGCCATGGCCCAGGCCGCAGCGCTCGCGGGGGCGGCGATCGTCGGGTGGTACGTCGCCCAGGTCCTGATGCTCATCCCCGACGCGGACATCCCGTCGCAGCAGCTGCAGATGCTGATCCTCGGGGTGCTCGCGCTGGCCGCCGCCGGACTGGCTGCAGTGGGACTGGTCGTCCAACGCTGGTGCCGCCTCGAGGACGACGACCGGGGCGGACCGCGCGACGAGGCGGAGCGCCGCTGAGCGTCGCCCTTAGCGGTAGACCTCGCCGCCGATCGTCCCCATGGTCGGGTTGACGAGACCGCCGGCCACCCAGTTCGGCCCGGCGTGGACGTACTTGGTCTTCGCGAGGGCCTCGGTCAGGGCGCCGAGCTTGGCCTCCGGCGTCGGCGTGTACCAGAGGTAGACCGCCTCATTGTCGGCCAGGGCGCTGGCGCAGACCACCGCGTCGGGCGCTGGTGGGACCGTGGCCGCGGTGGCTTCGGGCGTCGCGGGGATGCGGATCGGGGCCACGGCGCTCGGGCACTGAAAGACGGAGGGCAGGTCGTCGACCGAGCGCAGCCGGTTCGGGTCGACCGGCGAGGTCCCGACTGATACGGGTACGGGCATGCCGGGAAGGCCCGTCGACGTCGGCGAGGCGGTGGCGCTCGTCGCGGGGCTGGGCGTGACCGCGGAGGAGCCAGCGGTGGGCGGTGTGGGTGTGGGCTCCGGCTCCCGGTCCGCGCACCCGGAAAGGCCACCGGCACACAGCAGGGCACCCGCGGCGGCGCCCGCCGCACGCATACCGAACGTCACTTGTCGATGTCCCCCACGACGAAGAACATCGACCCGAGGATCGCCACCATGTCGCCCACCACGTGACCGGGCAGCATCTTCGAGAGCACGGCGATGTTGTTGAACGACGCCGACCGCAGCTTCAGCCGCCACGGCGTCTTGTCGCCGCGCGAGACGAGGTAGTAGCCGTTGAAGCCCAGGGGGTTCTCGGTCGCCGTGTAGAGGTGCCCCTCCGGGACCCGGAGCACCTTGGGCAGCCGGACGTTGATCGGGCCCTGCGGTAATGACCGGAGCCGGTCGATGCAAGCGTCGGCGAGGTCGAGGCTGACCTCGGTCTGCTCGAGGAGGACCTGCAGCCGCGCCTGGCAGTCGCCCTCCGTCCGGGTGACGACGCGGCCCGGCCCGCCTTCGGCGAACAGCTCCGCATACGCGAGGTACGGCTGGTCCCGGCGCAGGTCCAGGTCGACGCCGCTGGCTCGCGCGATAGGGCCGGAGACGCCGTACGCGAAGACGGTCGCCTCGTCGAGGACGCCGACCCCACGGGTACGGGCGAGAAGAATCTCATTGCCCACCAACATGTTTCGCAGGTCCTGCATCCGCCGCCGGACCTCGGCGACGGCATGCTCGACCCGCCCCAGCCAGCCGGCTGGCAGGTCCTCCTTGAGGCCGCCGACGCGGTTGAACATGTAGTGCATCCGGCCGCCGGAGGCCTCCTCCATCACGGCCTGGAGCTCCTCGCGCTCGCGGAACGAGTAGAAGATCGGCGTGATGGCACCGAGCTCGAGCGGGTAGGAGCCGAGGAACATCAAGTGGTTGAGGACCCGGTTCAGCTCGGCGAGCAAGGTGCGGGCCCAGACCGCTCGTTCCGGTACCTCCATGCCGAGCATCCGCTCGACGCCGAGCACCACGCCCAGCTCGTTGGAGAACGCCGAGAGCCAGTCGTGCCGGTTGGCGAGAACGACGATCTGGCGGTAGTCGCGTACCTCGAACAGCTTTTCCGCGCCCCGGTGCATGTAGCCGATGATCGGCTCCGCGCGCAAGATGCGTTCGCCGTCGAGGACAATCCGCAGCCGGAGCACGCCGTGCGTGGCGGGGTGCTGCGGGCCGATGTTCAGCGTCATGTCGGCGGTTGCCAGGCCGCCGGCTCCGACGCCGACCGTGACCTCGCGGCCGTCGGCCACGGCGGGCCGGTCGGTCGTCGAGGTCATGCCCGCCAGTCTGCCGTATGCGTCGGGTTGCCTTCCGCGGCACTCTGCCGGCCGCTTCATGCTCCCCCAACTTCTCCGCACGTGATGAGAAGTGCTAGGTCGATGTCCGGTTGTCGGAATAGTTCGCCGCACGCGCGGAGAAGTTGGCTGGCCGCCAGGGTGCCTAGGCTGGCGGCCATGAGCTCCGTCGACGCTGTGGACGCCGCCGCGTTGCTGGACCTGTCGGACCCGGCGGTCGTCGCCGACCCGTATCCGGCCTTCGCCGAGCTGAGGGCGCGAGCGCCGGTCGCCTGGCACGACGGACTCGGCATCTGGGTCGCGACCAGTCACGCGGCCTGCAGTCAGGTACTCCGTGAGCGGGCGCTCGGGCGGATCTTCCAGCCGCGCCAACCCGAGGACGTGTGGGAGACGTTCAACTGGCTCCACGCCGACTCCATCCTGGACAGCGAGCCGCCGAAGCACACCCGCCTGCGGCGGCTGGTCCAGAGTGCGTTCAGCCGCGGACACGTCTCGCGCCTGGGACCGCGGATCGAGGAGCTCACCGCGAGCCTCCTCGACGAGTGTGCGCGGCGGTTGGCCGACGAGGGCTCGTTCGACGCCATCACCGACCTTGCCGAACCGCTTCCCGTCCTCGTGATCGCCGAGCTGCTGGGCTGGCCCGAGTCGGACCGTCACCTGCTCCGTCCGTGGTCCCAGGCGATCGTGAAGATGTACGAGGTCAACCGCACGCCGGAGCAGGAGGCGGAGGCTCTCGCCGCGAGCGCCGAGTTCGCCGCATACGTGGAAAGGCTGGCCAAAGAACGGGATTCGGAAACGGGAGACGATCTGCTCTCCGACCTCGTGGCGGTTCGGGACGGCAGCGACCGGCTCTCCACGCGTGAGCTCGTGGCCACCGTCGTGCTACTCCTCAACGCCGGGCACGAGGCGAGCGTCAACGGGTTCGGGAACGGCCTGGCGTCGCTCGTCGTCAGCGGCGCCGAGCCGGGGGAGCCCGAACTTCTCGTCGAGGAGATGCTCCGCCATGACTCGCCGCTGCACCTCTTCGAGCGGACGGCCACCCGCGACGTCGAGGTGGCCGGCGTCACGGTCGAGGAGGACCAGAAGATCGCTGCTCTCCTCGGCGCTGCCAACCGGGATCCCGCCGTCTTCGGCGCTCCCGACGACTTCCGCCCGGATCGCGACCCGAACCCGCATCTCGCGTTCGGCGCCGGCATCCACTTCTGCATTGGTGCGCCCCTGGCCCGTCTGGAGCTGCAGACCAGCGTCGCCGCGCTCTTGGCGAGGTTCGGGCGGCTCGCGATCGTCGAGGCGGTCCGTCGTCCGACGTTCGTCCTCCGCGGTTACGAGCGGCTGCTCGTCAGACCCGTGTGACCAGCCACCAGAAGTCCCCGAACCCGCCCGACCGGCGGAGCGCCGCCACCGCGCTGTGGTCCGACAGGGCCGCCAGGTAGGCCGCGGGATCTTCAGCCGCCAGCCGATGGTCCGGCGATGTCGTCGCGGCCACAGCGTCTCGTTGCCGCAGCCGCCGGCTCTGCCGGAGCGAATCGACGGCGACGTCCGCGGTGATGTCGCAGGACCCGTCCGGAACCGGGTCGACGAGCCGGCCCTCCCGGTATGCGACGAGCGTCCCGGTCCGGGGCCGGTCCTCGACCGTGTGCCCATAGTCCACGGCCAGCGCGACCGACCCGGGAGCCAGCCGCTGCAGCAACCCCGCCCATGCCTCGTCGCGTGCTCGGCCGACCTCGACACGGTCGCCCGGCCTCCGGTCCTCGGCCACAGCAGCCGGCCAAAACCGTTGGCACCACTCCAGATCCGGCTCTGCCAGCTCCGCACCGAGGGACTCTGCGCCGGTCGCCGCGTCGACGAACACCTCGCACAGCGCACCGTCCGGCGCCACCTCCGCCACGATGCACGGCACGACGTCCAGCCACTCGTGGGCGACGATCAGCGCCCGATCCGGCCGCCAGGTCACGGGCAGCTCGCCACCCCCGGGCGACTCGACCCAGCCCACGGATTCCGGCAGATCGGGGGGCCGGTCCACCACGTCGAGCCCGACCAGCGGACGTCCCGGTGCACACGCATTCAGGTGCCGCGACAGCTCACCCCGACCGGCGCCCACGTCGACGATCCCGTCGAGGCCGTACCCGTCCGCCCATGCCCAGAGCGTCCGGGCGAGAGCCCGGCCGGAATCAGACTGGGTCGCCGTCGTGAAGTGGCCGGCCGGGCCTCCTGGCTGTCGGTAGAAGCCACGAGGCCCGTAGAGCGCGTTCTGCCAGGCCACCCGCCACGGCACCGGCTCGCTCACCCGCTCATCCTGCCCACCGACGAGGCGGACCGCGGGGCGGCCCCGGAGTCGGCCGACCGGGGTAGGTTCGTGCGCCGTGAGCGCCTTCGCCGCCTCGACGCCTGGAGACCGCCCACCGCGGTTCACGGTGGGCGTCGTCGGCGCGGGCCGGGTCGGTGCCGTCCTGGGTTCGGCCCTCCACCAGGCCGGCCACCGCGTGAAGGCGGTCGCCGCGGTGAGTGAGGAGTCCCGAGCCCGGGCCGCGGAGCTCCTGCCGGGGGTACCCGTCGGCGACGTCCCTCGGGTGGTCGCGTCGGTGGATCTGGTCCTGCTCGCCGTACCGGACGACACCCTGCCCAGCCTGGTGAGCGGCCTGGCCAAGGTCGGCGCCTTTCGCTCGGGACAGGTCGTCGTCCACACCTGCGGCCGGTTCGGCGTCGGAGTCCTCGAACCTGCCGCGTACGTGGGCGCTCTGCCGCTGGCGCTCCACCCGGCGATGTCCTTCACCGGCACGGCGATCGACCTCGACCGGCTCAGCAACGCGTGCTTCGCCGTCACCACGCTCAAGGAGCTCGAACCACTCGGCGAGGCGCTCGTCCTCGAGATGGGCGGCGAACCGGTCCTCGTCGAGGAGGAGGACCGCCCGCTCTACCATGCGGCGCTGGCGCTCGGCGCCAACCACCTGACCACGCTCGTCGCCCAAGCGACCCGGCTGCTCGAGGACGCCGGCGTCGACGAACCCGGCCGGGTCCTCGGGCCGCTCCTCGGCGCCGCCCTCGACAACGCCCTCCGCGCGGGCGTCCTCAGCGGACCGGAGGCGGCGGGTGACGCCGACACGGTCGCCGAGCACCTGGCCGAGCTCGCCACCGAACCCCAGATCCGGTCGACCTATCGCGCGTTGGCTCGCGCGACCGTCGACCTGGCGCAGCAGCGGGGGCGGCTCCGCCCGGCCGACGCGCAGTCGGTCCTCGCCGTCCTGGAGGAGAGCGCTCCGGAAGCCGAGGACGAGCCGTGACCGAGATGCCGCCCATACCTCGACGGCTGGAGGCACCGCCACCCGGCTGGACCACGTCGGTGGACGTCATCGTCGTGGGGTCGGGCATCGCCGGGCTCACCGCCGCGCTACGGCTCCGAGAACAGGTCGACACGGTGCTCCTCGTGACCAAGACGGTTCTCAACGAGGGCTCGACGGCGTGGGCGCAGGGCGGGATCGCCGCGGCGATGGACCCCGCTGACTCTCCGGAGGAGCACCTCCGCGACACGCTCGTCGCCGGGGTCGGGCTGTGCGACGTGGAGGCGGTCACCGCGCTGGTCACCGAGGGGCCTCAGCGGGTGCGTGAGCTCGTCGCGCTGGGTGCCGAGTTCGACCGCGACTCGGCCGGGGAGATCCTGCTGACGCGAGAGGGTGGCCACCACCGCGACCGGATCGCTCACGCCGGCGGCGACGCCACCGGCCGCGAGATCAGCCGAGCTCTGATCGAGGCGCTGCACCGGGTGCAGTCCGACCCCGGCATCCAGGTCGTTGAGCACGCCCTGGTCGTCGACCTCCTGCAGGCCCACGACGGCCGGGTATGCGGCGTCACCGTGCACGTGATCGGCGAAGGCCAGGTCGACGGCGTCGGCGCCGCCCACGCTCGCGCGGTCGTCCTCGCCACCGGCGGCCTGGGGCAGATCTACTCGGCCACGACGAATCCCGCCGTCTCCACCGGTGACGGCATGGCCATCGCCCTCCGGGCGGGCGCGGTGATGGCCGACGTCGAGTTCGTCCAGTTCCATCCGACCGTCCTCTGGCTCGGCGAGGGCGCCAACGGCCAGCAGCCGCTCATCAGCGAGGCGGTGCGCGGCGAGGGGGCCTTCCTCGTCGACGAGAACGGCATCAGGTTCATGCCCGGCGTCCACGATCTGGCCGACCTCGCGCCCCGCGACGTGGTGGCCCGGGCGATCGTCGCCCGGATGCGCTACACCGGCACCGACCACGTCTACCTCGACGCCCGCCACCTGGGCCGTGAGTTCGTCGAGCGCCGATTCCCCTCGATCGTGGCCAGCCTGCGCGAGCACGGGTTCGACCTCGCCACCCAGCTCATCCCCGTCGCGCCCGCCCAGCACTACGCGAGCGGTGGGGTCAAGGTCGACCTCCACGGGCGCTCGTCGCTGGACGGCCTGTATGCGTGTGGCGAGGTGTCGTGCAGCGGTGTCCACGGGGCCAACCGGCTGGCGTCGAACTCGCTGCTCGAGGGCCTGGTCTTCGCGTCTCGCATCGCCGACGACATCTCCGCCCGGTTCACGGCCGGCGACCTCCCCCGGACGACGCCGATAGCCCCAGAGGGCGACAGTGCCCTCCTCACCGCTGACCACCGCCGCGACGTCCAGCATGCGATGACCGCGGGCAGCGGCGTGGTCCGGTCCGCCGAGTCGCTGGCCACAACGGATCACGAGCTGGCCACGCTGGCCAAAGCGGCCGAGGCCGGCGACGTGACGCCGGAGCCGGCCGCCTGGGAGACGACAAACTTGCTCCACCTGGGCCAAGTCCTCACGACCGTCGCGGCGCTGCGGGAAGAGACCCGCGGCGGCCACCTTCGGTCCGACTTCCCGGAGCGCGACGACGGTTACTGGCTCGGACACCTGCACGCCGTACGTCATCCGGACGGGACGGTCGAGACCTCGTATCACCCGGTTGGCGAATCCCGGGACGAACCATCGTGACCGTTGGGGAGCTGGACTTCCCGTTCGAGGACGCCCGGCGCGTCGTGCGAACGGCTCTCGAGGAGGACCTCGGTCCGCGACATCTCGACGTGACAACCCTGGCGACGATCCCCGCCGACCAGGTCCGCGAGGCCGAGATCGTCGCCCGGGCGCATGGAGTCGTGGCGGGGCTTCCGGTCGTCCCGTTGGTGTTCGAGGAGGTGTCGGCACTGGTCGGGACAGGTCCGGTCGAGTCTGAGCTGCTCGTCGCCGACGGGGCCGACGTCGACAAGGGCGAGGTCGTCGCGCGACTCCGAGGAGCGCTCCGAACCGTCCTCATCGCCGAGCGATCCCTCCTCAACGTCGTCTGCCGGCTGTCCGGGGTGGCGACGCATACTCGCCGGTGGGCCGACGTGCTCGAGGGCACCGGCGCGATGGTCCTCGACACGCGCAAGACGACGCCGGGCATGCGGCATCTCGAGAAGTACGCGGTCCGCGCGGGCGGAGGCACCAACAAGCGGATGGGCCTCTACGACGTCGGGATGATTAAGGACAACCACAAGCTTGCGGCCGGCTCGGTCGCGGCGGCGTACGCGTCGGTGCGCGCCGCATACCCGGACGTCGACGTCCAGGTCGAGGTCACCACGGTGGACGAGGCGCGAGAGGCGTATGCCGCGGGCGCCCGGTTCGTCATGTGCGACAACATGCCGGTTGAGCTGCTGGCGGAGACCGTTCGGGCCTTGAGGGAGCAGGCCGAGGACGTCGAGGTCGAGGCGACCGGCGGGCTCACCCTCGGCGTCGCCCGGGAGTACGCCCTGACCGGCGTCAACTACCTCAGCGTCGGCGGGCTGACCCACTCGTCCCCGATCCTCGACCTAGCCCTCGACCTCACCCCCTAACCGGGGTTTTCATCTTCCAGGCTCCCGTTCTTGTCGATTTGAGGCCTCGAAACTCGCCCGCAGTCATAACAACAGGCGCCCAGAAGATGAAAACGCCGGCTCGGACATACTTGACCGGTGACCGGCCAACCGCCCGAACCGCCCGACGCCGACGTCCCGGAACAGATTCGGATCCGGCGCGAGAAGCGGCAGTGGCTGCTCGCCAGCGGACGGGACGCCTACCCGGTCGAGGTGAACCGGACGCATACCCTCGACCAGGTCCGTGAGCAGTGGGGGCACCTCCAGACCGGTCAAGAGACCGACGACGTGGTCCGGGTCGCCGGGCGGGTCGTCTTTCTCCGCAACACCGGCAAACTCTGCTTCGCCACTCTGCAGGAGGGGATCGGCACCCGGCTCCAGGTGATGATCAGCCTGGCCGAGGTCGGGGAGGAGTCGCTCGAGGACTGGAAGGCGCTGGTGGATCTCGGTGACCACGTCGTCGTCGAGGGGCGAGTGATCTCCAGTCGGCGTGGCGAGCTGTCGGTGCTCGCGACGTCGTGGCAGATGGCCAGCAAGGCGCTCCGGCCGCTGCCGATCCTCCACCGGGAGCTCTCCGAGGAGACGCGGGTTCGACAGCGCTACGCCGACCTGGTGGTGCGCCAGGAAGCCCGTGACATGGTCCGCACCCGCGCGGCGATCACCCGCACGCTCCGTGAGGAGCTGGCGCGCCAGCACTACGTCGAGATCGAGACTCCGGTCCTTCAGCTGGTTCATGGGGGAGCCGCCGCTCGGCCGTTCCGCACGCACCTCAACGCCTTCGACCAGGACATGACGCTGCGGATCGCCCTCGAACTCCCGCTGAAGAAGGCCGTCGTCGGCGGCGTGGACAACGTCTACGAGCTGGGCCGGATCTTCCGCAACGAGGGGATCGACGCCACCCACAGCGCCGAGTTCACGATGCTCGAGGCGTACCAGGCGTACGGCGACCAAACAACGATCGCCGGGCTGATCCGCGATCTCTACCTCGCCGTCGCGGACGCCCTCGGCTCACGCCAGGTCGAGACCGCCAAGGGGCTGGTCGACCTCGACGGCGAGTGGCGCTGGCTGCCGGTCTACGACGCGCTCAGCGAGGCGGTCGGCGAGGTGGTCACCGTCGACACCTCACTGGAGACGCTGCGGGAGTATGCGTCTAAGCGCGACATCCCGGTCGAGCCGGCGTGGTCCTCGGGAAAGCTGGCCACCGAGCTGCTCGGCAAGCTCGTCGAGCCGAATCTCGTACAGCCGACGTTCCTCTGCGACTTCCCCGCCTCGGCGCAGCCGCTGGCGCGACCACATAGGAGCGAGCCAGGGCTCATCGAGGCCTGGGACCTCATCATCGCCGGCGTCGAGCGGGGAACCGGTTTCTCCGAACTCGTTGACCCGGTGATCCAGCGTGAGGTCCTCACCACCCAGTCACTGCTCGCCGCCGGAGGCGACGAAGAGGCCATGCAGCTGGACGAAGACTTCCTGCGCGCTCTCGAGTACGGCGCCCCGCCGATGGGCGGACTGGGCCTGGGGATCGACCGGATGGTCATGCTCTTCACCGGCGCGAACATCCGGGAGACCATCCTGTTCCCGCTGCTGAAGCCGGAGGCGTGAGGCGCACACCATGTGGGACGCCGTTTCTCCGTACGTCATCGCACTGCTGCCGACCGTCGCCGTCGGCGTGCTCTTCTATTTCCTCATCAAGAGCATTCTCGAGGGTGACCGTCGAGAGCGGCTGGCCCACTCGAAATGGGAGCGGGACCAAGAGCGGGAACGCGAGAAGGAACGCGCGAAGGAGCTGGAGCGCGAGAACGAGCGTGACGCTCCGAATACCCCGCATAATTCACCGTCGCGGCCCGAATGAATTAGGGTGGGAGAGTTCCCGGATAATTCCGTCGGGAACGCTCTACTACATCATCCCTGCTGATGTAACCGAAAGGAAACAGCCCCATGGCACAACGGGTCCAGATCGTCCTGGAGGACGACCTCGACGGAGGGACAGCCGCCGAGACGGTGACCTTCGGTCTCGATGGCGTGAGCTACGAGATCGACCTCAGTGACAAGAACGCGGGAAAGCTGCGTGACGAGTTCTCTACGTGGATCGGGCATGCGCGCCGTTCCGGCGGTCGGCGCACGACCGGACGCCGCTCGACGGGCGGCTCCTCGAGTGCGTCCAGCCGCCGTGACCTATCCGCGGTGCGGGCCTGGGCACGGGCGAACGGTCACCAAGTCAGCGACCGCGGCCGCGTCTCTGCGGCGGTTCAGGAGGCCTACGACAAGGCCCACTGACGCCGCTCCGCGACGGAGTCTCGCGTTGACTCGTCGGTGATCCGGGCGGTACTGGGGGGATACCCCGCGGAAACCGGCACGAAAAGGACACTTCGCTTATGCGGGGTGTCCTTTTCGTGCCGGTGGATTGCAAGAAACCGTCATTTCTTGCGTTTACCTTCGCGGGCTGGGCCCGTCGCCAGGCCGGCCGCGAGATCTCCGACGTCATCGAGCCGTTCCACGACATCGGTCATGAGCAGCTGAGAGAGCCGCCCGCCTTGCGCGCCGTGCTTCACCTCGTCCCACGTGCGCGGTGCGGCGACATAAGGCGCCGCCTTTCCGCGCAAGGAGTAGGGACAGATCGTCGTCTTCGCCGCCGTGTTCTGGCTCCAGTCGAGAAGCACCTTTCCCGGCCGCAGCGACTTCGTCATCTTCCAGACGACGAGGTCCGGATGCTTCTTCGTCATCTCCTGCGCGAGATCCTGGGCGAGGGCTCGGATCTCGTCTGCAGAATGCCGGCCCGGCAGCGCCGCATACAGCTGCATGCCCTTGCTGCCGCTCGTCACGGGAAGGGTCGTCGTCAAACCCATCTCTTCAAGCCGCGGTTTGACCCACAGCGCGACCTGGGCGCATTCCCGCAGGCCCGCCCCGGTGCCCGGGTCCAGGTCGATGACGAGCCGGTCGGGATGGAGCGGGTGGCCCTTGGTGTCCACCTGCCATTGGTGCACGTGCAACTCGAGCGACGCCAGATTGACGAGATAGGTGAGGTCCGCGAGGTCGAGGACGAGCGGGTAGGTGAGGCGGTCGCGCTCCGGGTGGGCGTCGGGATCCCGACCGTGCGACGACACGGTGACGCGCGGGAGCCACGACGGCGCGCCCGAGGGCAGGTTCTTCTCGAAGAACATCGGGCCTTCCACGCCGTGCGGCCAGCGGATCCTCGTGACCGCCCGCCGGCCAAGGAGCGGGAGCATCACCGGTGCGACGCGGGCGTAGTAGTTCAGCACTTCGCCCTTGGTCGTCTCGGTCGCGGGGTACATCACCTTGTCGAGGTTGACCACCGTCATCCGCCGGCCGGCCACCTCGACGGTCACCCGCTGCTCAGGCACCGGGGACGTCCTCGAGGCTGACGTCTTCCGGGGACAGGTCCGGCCGACGGCCTCGGTATGCGGGTTGCCGCAGCCGGCCCTGGTGCGTCAGTCCGAGGGCCTCGACCTCACAGACCAGGACGGGGGTCACGTAGGTGGCGCCGGCGGCGTCCTCCCGCGGGACAACCCCGGCGAACGGCGACGACGGCAGGGTGAGGCCAGCCAGCTCCTGGGCCAGCGCCGCTCCGGCCTTCCCGGCGATGCCGCTGCCGACCCGCCCGAGGTACCGCAGGCCCTCCGGTGCCGGTGCCCCGACGAGGACGGCGCCCAGCCGGTCGACGCTGTCGATCTCCGGACGCCATCCACCGATGATGACCGAGACCGACGTCCGGTTCGGAAACTTCAGCCACTCTTCGCTGCGCAGGCCGGGGTGGTACCGGGAGGACAGCCGCTTGCTGACGATTCCCTCGAGGCCCTGGTCGTTCGTCGCCTCCTGCAGCGCCTCGCCGTCGGTGAACGTCGGCGGTACCCGCCAGTGCGGGCCGGACAGGTCAAGCCGTTCCAGGGTGGCCCGGCGTTCGGCGAAGGTCCGCTGGGTCAGGTCCACGCCGTAAAGGCGCAGGAGGTCGAAGGCCATCAGGGTCGCCGGGTTCTGCGCCGCGAGCGCGACGGCCCGCCGGTGGCTGGTGACGTGGAACCGTTCGGCCAGCGCGGCGAACGACGGCACCCCGGTGCGGATGGCGACGATCTCCCCGTCGAGGAGCATGTCCTCGTACAGGTTCGTGAGGCCGGCCAGCTCGGGGAAGGCCACCGTCACATCGCGTTCCGTGCGGCTGGTCAAGGTGACCCGGCCGTCGGCGACGTCGGCCAGCACCCGCATACCGTCCCATTTGACCTCGTGCACCCATTCGGGCCCGGAGGGCACCCGCGTCGCCGGCATGGCGAGCATCGGGCGCATGGCCTCATCCTGACGCACCGCCGATCGGCCGGAAGAAGTTCCTCGACGGGTGTCCTGTCCAGGTCCGGCCGTTCGTGGCGAGAGTGGAGGCTGCTGGAGCGGCCCAGCCCTTATCCCATAGGAGAAAGTCATGAAGCTGACCGTCCACACGTTTGTCACCCTCGACGGCGTCATGCAGGGCCCGGGCGGCGCGGAGGAGGACCGCACCGGAGGATTCGAGCAGGGCGGCTGGCTGATGCCTTTCGGAGACGAGGACTTCGGCCGGATCGTCAGCGGCTGGTTCAAGAGCGCCGACGCTCTGCTGCTCGGCCGGACCACGTACGGCCTCTTCGAAAGCTTCTGGCCGCAGGTGACCGACCCCGAGGACCCAGTCGCCACGGCCATCAACACGCTGCCCAAGCACGTCGTCTCGACGACGCTGACCGACCCGACCTGGGCGAACACGACCGTGATCGGCGACGCGGTGGCGGGGGTGAAGGAGCTCAAGGCGGAGTCCGGAAGGGAGCTTCAGGTCCACGGCAGCTGCGGACTAGTCCACACCCTTCACGACGCCGGCCTCGTCGACGAGTACCGGTTGCTGGTGGCGCCGGTCGTCCTCGGCCAGGGCAAGAAACTGTTCGCCGACGGCTCGGCGCCGACCGGGTTCGAGCTCGTCGAGACGGAGCGCACCGGTGCCGGCTGCACCTACCTCGTCCTGCGTCCCTCCGGCGACGTCCGGGTGGGCGAGGCCGCGGTCGAGGACGGCAAGGACGTCATTCGCTGAGAGAGTTCCCATCAGGCGTTAGATATTCAAGAAGGAGAAAGACATGCCCAAGTACCTGCTGTCGGTATGGAGCACCGAGGGCGAGGCGCCTCCGCCAGAGGACGAGATGCAGGAGATGTTCGACGCGGTCGGACGGTTCAACGAGGAGGTGCGGCAGGAAGGTGCCTGGGTCTTCGCCGGCGGGCTGCACCCCGCGGACACCGCCACCGTCGTCGACGGGCGCGGCGGCGAGGCCGTGACGACCGACGGCCCGTTCGCGGAGTCCAAGGAGCAGATGGGCGGGTTCTGGGTGGTCGAGGCGGCGGATCTCGACGCCGCCATCGACCTGGCCCGGCGCGGTTCGGCTGCCTGCCGCGGCAAGGTGGAAGTGCGCCCGTTCCAGGACGACGTCTGACCCGTCGCGTCGTGTTCTCCGAGGAGCGGTCGCGTGGCGCCGACTCCGCACTGCTGGTGGAACGGGTGTTCCGCGAGGAGTACGGCCGGGTCGTCGCCGCCCTGGTGCGGCGGTTCGGCGACATCGAGCTCGCGGAGGACGTCGCCCAGGAGGCGTTCGTCGAGGCGATGCGACGCTGGCCCGAGTCGGGCCGGCCTCCTAACCCTGGAGCGTGGCTCACGACGACGGCCCGCAACCGGGCCATTGACCGACTCCGCCGGGAGTCCACCCGCGATGCGCGTCATGCGCAGGCTGCCATGTTGACCGACGACGGCGACGACGTCGACCCGGGCAGCGTGAGCTCGGTCCCGGACGAGCGGCTTCGGTTGATCTTCACCTGCTGCCACCCAGCACTCGCGCGGGACGCCCAGGTGGCGCTCACTCTCCGCCTGCTCGGCGGGCTCACGACGGCAGAGATCGCACGCGCATTCCTCGTCGACGAGGCGGCGATGGCCAAGCGGCTGACTCGTTCCAAGGCCAAGATCAAGGCCGCACACATCCCCTACCGGGTGCCACCGGACCACGAGCTGCCGTCCCGACTGGCCGGCGTTCTGGCGACCCTGTACCTGGTATTCAACGAGGGGTACTTGCCGTCGTCTCCCGACGCCGCCGTCCGGACCGACCTGTCCGCCGAGGCGATCCGCCTCACCCGCGTCCTCGCGATGCTCATGCCGGACGAGCCGGAGGTGCTCGGCCTGCTCGCCCTGATGGCCCTCACCGAGGCGCGGCGGCCGGCCCGCTTCATCGAGGGTGTGCTGGTGACGCTGCCGGATCAGGACCGGTCGCGCTGGGACGCGAGCCTGGTCGCCGAGGGCCACCGCCTGGTCCGCGCGTGCCTGCGGCGCGGCCGGCCCGGTCCGTACCAGATCCAGGCCGCCATCAACGCCGTTCACACCGACGCCGCCCGCGCGGAGGAGACCGACTGGGGACAGATCGTCGCGCTTTACGACCAGTTGTATGCGCTGACGCCCACTCCGGTCGTCGCCCTCAACCGCTCCGTCGCCGTCGCCGAGCGGGACGGCCCGGCGGCGGGTCTGGCCGCGTTGGAGGCCGTGGACGGGCTGGTGAGCTATCACCCGTACCACGCCGCTAGAGCCGACCTGCTGCGGCGGGTAGGCCGCGACGTCGAGGCGGCTGACGCATACCGGCTGGCCCTTGAGCTGACCGCGAACCCGGCGGAACGGGCATACCTCCAAGGACGGTTGTCCGCGTTGGAGAAGTGACCGGAGAGCCGGATTGCTGCGTCTGTGGCACCCGTCTGGGAGAGTATGAGAATGCCTCGCGCGATGTGGAAGGGTGCCGTCTCCTTCGGGCTGGTCAACGTGCCCGTCAAGCTCTACGCGGCGACGGAGGACCACGACATCTCGTTCCGCCAGGTGCACCGGGAGGACGGCGGCCGGATCCACTACAAGCGGGTCTGCTCGATCGACGGTGAAGAGGTGTCGTACGACGACATCGCCAAGGGCTACGAGACCGAGGACGGCGAGATGGTCGTCATCACTGACGACGACCTGAAGAACCTGCCGAACCAGTCGAGCAAGGAGATCGCGGTCGAGAAGTTCGTCCCGGCCGACCAGATCGACCCGATGCTGTTGGACCGGTCCTACTACCTCGAGCCGGAGAAAGGCGCCGCCAAGGCGTATGCGTTGCTGCGTGACGCGCTCGAGGCTTCCGATCGAATGGCCTTGGTAGCAGTCGCGATTCGCAACCGCAAGAACATGGCGGTGCTCCGTGTCCGCGACGGGATCATCGTCCTGCAGACGATGATCTGGGCCGACGAGATCCGGTCGGCCGACTTCGCCAACCTCGGCGACGTGGGCAGCGCCACGGAGCGCGAGCTATCGATGGCCACGATGCTGGTCGACTCGCTCTCTGGCGACTGGGATCCCGACGAGTTCCAGGACGACTACGCCGAGGCCGTGCAAGAGATGGTGGAGACGAAGCTCTCCGGCGGCGAGGTGAAGCACGCCCCGGAGCCCAAGGACACCGGGGAGGTCGTGGACCTGCTCGAGGCGCTGCAGCGGTCGGTCGACCGGGCCAAGGCGTCGCGCGGCGAGCCCGCCACGGAGAAGACGGCCGCGCCGGCGGAGAAGAAGAGCGCGCCCGCCAAGAAGGCCACCACCAAGAGTGCGCCGGCGAAGAAGACCGCGGCCAAGACGACAGCCAAGAAGACGACCGCCAAGACGACCGCGAAGACGGCTGCGAAGACGACGAAGACGGCCAAGAAGAAGGCCAGCTGAGTGCCTGAAGGCCACACGCTGCACCGGTTGGCGCAGTCGCTCGACGCTGCCTTCGCGGGCACGACACCGGCCGTCTCGTCGCCGCAGGGGCCGTTCGCCGAGGGTGCCGCCCTGCTCGACGGCCGCGACGTGCTGGAGGCGACGGCATACGGCAAGCACTTGTTCGTCGAGTTCGGCGGCGAGGCGTGGCTCAACGTCCACCTGGGGCTCATCGGCAAGTTCTCGGTCGACCGGATCACCGGGTATACGTCGGTGCCGCCTCCGTGGGGTGCGGTGCGGTTGCGGATGGTCAACCAGGACTACCTCGCCGACCTGCGGGGCGCGATCATCTGCCAGGTCGTGACGCCGGACGAGGCGGCGGCGACCGTTGCGCGGCTCGGCCCGGACCCGCTCCGTCCTGACGCGGACCCGGAGCGCGCCTGGGCGAAGGTCTCCCGCTCCGGGCGGACCGTGGCCGAGCTGCTGATGGACCAGACGGCGGTGGCAGGGGTCGGCAACGTCTACCGGTGCGAGGTCCTCTTCCGGCACCGAGTCAGCCCGTTCCGCCCCGGGCGTGAGATCCGGAGACAGACATGGCAGGCGATCTGGGACGACCTGGTGCGGTTGATGCCGCTCGGGGTGGCGTTCAACCAGATTCTGACCATGGAGGACCAGGTCGAGGAGGCGGAACGGCTGGTGGCGGCCGGCCAGGTGCCCGTGCTGACGTCGACCTGGACCGACTCGGCGCGCTGGCCCGGTCGGGGACCCGCGGGCGTGGTTGCGCAGGTTGCGGAGGTCGCCGCCGAGTCAGGGGTCATCGAGGACGCGGTGCGGGACTCAGATCTCGAGGACGCCGATCTCGAGGAGATGGGTGGCGGCGTGGCCGGATCGAACGCCGGCGGTTTCCCGCGGCGCTTCCACGTCTACCGGCGGGCCGGAGAGCCGTGCCCGGTGTGCGGGTCGCGGGTGCGCACCCAGGTCGTGGCCGGCCGGAACCTCTTCTGGTGCGGCCGCTGCCAGCGCCGCCGTTGACCTGGAGCAACGAGGTGTCGCCCGATCGGAGGTCCGTGCCGGCCCTTCGGCGTCCCTGGGTACCGATCGACAGGCACCAATCCCCCATTCGGGGGTGATGTGCGCCATGTCGGCCTTCGTGCCTGTCGATCGGGACCGAGTGCGCCCGTCGGACAGGCAGTGCTCGCGCCCGTCCGGCGTCCGCGGCCGTTCTACCGGCGTGTCGCGCCACGAATGCTGCTTCTGCCTGTCCGACGGCACACCGGAGGGCCACGCCGACCGGCGCAGGCCTAGCGTCAAGAACATGGCGGTGCGCGGCTACGAGGAGGCCAGCGGCCTGCAGCGCGTGCTGCGGCGCTTCGGAACGACAGCTCCGGGATCCTGGGTTCTGGCCCGGACGCTCCACCACCTCGACGGCGCGATGTACCGGATCTCCGGCGGCCGCACCACCGCGGCGGGGTCGGTTGTCGGGATCCCCACGGCGATGCTCACGACGAGGGGTGCTCGGACCGGCCGCCGCCGGACCGTCCCCGTTCTCGCCGTTCCCATTCCGGGCGGATGGGGTCTGGTCGGCTCCAGCTTCGGCCGGCAACACCATCCCGGCTGGTACCACAACCTCCGGGCCAACCCGGACGCCGTCCTGGACGTCGAAGGCCAGCGCGTGGAGGTCCTGGCGCGGCAGGTACACGGCCCCGAAAGGGACGCGGTGCGTGAGGCGGCGCTGCGCATCTATCCGGGCTACGTCGTCTACGAGCACCGGGCCAGCAGCCGTGACCTGGGGTACTTCGTCCTGCGCCCGAAGCCGCCCGGCTGAGCCTCGGGTGGCCCCGTTTCGCCGAGGGCGAACGTGAGCCGAGTCGGCTCAACGGCGGGAACAGGTTCGCATACCGGGGCGTTGCTCACATCGCTACCTCGGACCGGCAGGCGGATGTCGGGGGGCACTGACAGGCGACTCGCATACCATCGAGATGTCTCGAGAGACGGATCGGCACCATGCGAGAGGCCGACAAAGGTAGGGAGCTTTGGCGATGTTCGAACGGTTCACAGATCGGGCCCGACGGGTGGTGGTGCTCGCGCAGGAAGAGGCGCGGATGCTGAACCACAACTACATCGGCACCGAGCACATCCTGCTGGGCCTGATCCACGAGGGCGAAGGTCTCGCTGCCAAGGCGCTCGAGAACCTCGACATCTCTCTGGTCGCCGTGCGGGAGCAGGTCCAGGAGATCATCGGTCAGGGGCAGCAGGCCCCGACCGGCCACATCCCCTTCACGCCGCGGGCGAAGAAGGTCCTGGAGTACTCGCTGCGTGAGGGCCTCCAGCTGGGGCACACATACATCGGGACCGAGCACATCCTGCTCGGCCTCATCCGCGAAGGCGAGGGCGTCGCAGCCCAGGTCCTCGTCAAGCTCGGCGCCGACCTCAACAAGGTGCGCCAGCAGGTTATCCAGCTGCTGGCGGGGTACCAGGGCGGCCAGGGCGAGAAGGCGGGAGCCGGAGTGGGTCAGGCGAGCGGTCAGGCGGAGGGCACGCCGGCCGGGTCACTCGTGCTCGACCAGTTCGGCCGCAACCTCACCCAGGCGGCCCGCGAGGGCAAGCTCGACCCGGTCATCGGGCGCGAGAAGGAGATCGAGCGCGTCATGCAGGTCCTGTCGCGCCGCACCAAGAACAACCCCGTCCTCATCGGGGAGCCCGGCGTCGGCAAGACGGCCGTCGTCGAGGGCCTGGCCCAGGACATCGTCCGCGGCACCGTTCCCGAGACGCTCAAGGACAAGCAGCTCTACACGCTGGATCTGGGCGCGCTGGTGGCCGGCAGCCGCTACCGCGGTGACTTCGAGGAGCGGCTGAAGAAGGTCCTCAAGGAGATCCGCACCCGCGGCGACATCATCATCTTCATCGACGAGATCCACACGCTCGTCGGTGCCGGTGCGGCCGAGGGCGCCATCGACGCCGCCAGCATCCTCAAGCCGATGCTGGCCCGTGGCGAGCTGCAGACCATCGGGGCGACGACCCTCGACGAGTACCGCAAGCACATCGAGAAGGACTCGGCCCTCGAGCGCCGGTTCCAGCCGATCCAGGTGCAGGAGCCGACGCTCTCGCACACGATCGAGATCCTCAAGGGTCTGCGCGACCGCTACGAGGCGCACCACCGGGTGTCCATCACCGACTCCGCGCTGGTGAGCGCGGCCAGCCTGGCCGACCGCTACATCAACGACCGGTTCCTGCCGGACAAGGCGATCGACCTGATCGACGAGGCGGGCGCGCGGCTGCGCATCCGCCGGATGACCGCTCCGCCGGACCTGCGGGAGTACGACGAGAAGATCTCGCAGGTCCGTCGCCAGAAGGAGGCCGCGATTGACGGCCAGGACTTCGAGAAGGCGGCGCGGCTGCGAGACGACGAGAAGCGGCTCTCCCAGCAGCGCGCCGAGCGCGAGCAGCAGTGGAAGAGCGGCGATATGGACATCGTCGCTGAGGTCGACGAGGAGCTCATCGCGGAGGTCTTGGCGGCCAGCACGGGCATCCCGGTGTTCAAGCTGACCGAGGAGGAGTCCAGCCGGCTGCTCAACATGGAGTCCGAGCTGCACAAGCGCATCGTCGGCATGGACGACGCCATCAAGGCGCTGTCCCAGGCGATCCGCCGTACCCGCGCCGGCCTGAAGGACCCGCGCCGTCCCGGTGGCTCGTTCATCTTCGCCGGGCCCACCGGTGTCGGTAAGACGGAGCTGGCCAAGACGCTCGCCGAGTTCCTCTTCGGCGACGAGGACAGCCTGATCCAGCTCGACATGTCCGAGTACTCGGAGAAGCACACCGTCTCGCGGCTGTTCGGTTCCCCGCCCGGCTACGTCGGCTACGAGGAGGGCGGCCAGCTCACCGAGAAGGTCCGGCGTCGTCCGTTCTCCGTCGTCCTCTTCGACGAGGTCGAGAAGGCCCACCCCGACATCTTCAACACGCTGTTGCAGGTGCTCGAGGACGGCCGCCTCACCGACTCCCAGGGCCGGATGGTCGACTTCAAGAACACCGTCATCATCATGACGACCAACCTCGGCACCAGGGACATCACCAAGGGCAGCCTGGGCTTCACCGCCGGCCCGGACACGCGCAGCGAGTACGACCGGATGAAGTCCAAGGTCATCGACGAGCTGAAGCAGCACTTCCGGCCCGAGTTTCTCAACCGCGTGGACGACACCATCGTCTTCCCGCAACTGACGCGGGACGAGATCGTCGCCATCGTCGACCTCGAGATCGCCAAGCTCGACGTCCGGCTCAAGGACAAGGACATGGGCATCGAGCTCACTGTGGCCGCCAAGGACCTGCTCGCCAAGAAGGGCTACGACCCCGTGCTCGGGGCGCGGCCGCTGCGCCGGACCATCCAGCGCGAGATCGAGGACGCCCTCTCGGAGAAGATCCTCTACGGCGAGCTGAAGTCGGGCGAGTTCGTCCTGGTCGACACTCCGTGGTCGAGGGACGAGGAGGGCTGGAAGGACGCGACCTTCACCTTCACGGGAAGCAAGCGCGAGGAGACCCTTCCCGAGATCCCCGACACGCCGCCGGTCGACACCGTCGGCACCGGTTCAACCGGCCCGCAGGACTCGACGGGCGCCGCGTCCGCCTGACCGACGGCACTCGCGGTATGCGAAAGGGCCGCCTTCCTCGCGAAGGTGGCCCTTTTCGCATACTCGAGCAGCCCGAGAAGCGCGCGGTATGCGGGTCAGCCCACGAAGTCCTGGGTGACCCACCAGACGCCGCGGGCGTCGCGGTAGGCGCCGATGCCGATCCCGGTGTAGGACGCGCCCAGGATGTTGGCGCGATGCCCCGCCGAGTTCATGAAGGCCGCGACCATCGACGCCGGAGACGACGAGCTGTTCATCCCGACGTTCTCAGCGGCGGCGCGGGCGCCGCACTGGCTGAGGACCGGACTCAGCGACTGGTGTGACAGGCCGCCCTCCGCGGCCATGTGCGGCGACCACGGCTCCGCGAACTGGTCCGGGCACGCCTGCGCCGCCAGCGCCGGTAGGCCGGCGGCGGCCCGCTCGGCGTTGACGAGCGCGAGGATCTGGCCCTCGTAGGTGTCGGTGCCCGTGGTCGAGGGCGGCGGGCTGGGCGTCGTCGACGGAGTCGCGGCGGACGTGGAGCTGGGCCGGGGCGTCGAGCGCGGCGTTGTCGTCGCGGTCGAGGCCGGGGTGGGCGTCGACGTCGCCGTCCGTCGTGTGGAGGGCGTCGTCGTCGACGTGGCGGGGGCTGGCGTGGCTGCCGTCGTGCTCGTCGGTGCCGGCTCGGTGGACGGCGTCGATGCGAGCGGCGCTGATGGCGTGGCCGCGCTCTGAGCGGATGCAGCGACCGTTGCGCGGTCGGGTGGCGCGGCCCCTGGATCGGTGTTCCGGCACGCCACGAGCGTGCCGACAACCATCACGAAAGCCCCGAGGCCGGCGGCGAACGATCCCGTCCGTCTCGACATGGCCGACGAACCTACCCTAATCAGGGCTGATCATCGTGTTCCGGACACTATTCGGTCACGGGTGCCGAGTACACGCCACCCAGCGGGACGTCGTACGCTGTACTCGAGCGCGCCGCACGAGCTCGTCAGATCCCGCTCCGCAGGCACCTGACCGCGGCTGCGCCACCACCTTCGGCGGAAGCCGTCGCAGCGACGATCCGGGGCGTCCGGCCGTGTGAGCGGGGACGCCGCGAGCCTTTCGCCCCGACGGGCGACCCAGGTGAAGCCGAGCTCAACGCAAGCGTCAATCGAGAAGCCTCACGGGAAAGCATCAACCGGACAGCGTCAATCGAGCAGGAGGACCATGCCGACCACCGACCGCCGCCGGTCGCCTCGTCGCTCCTCAGCGCCGTCGGCCGCGGCGCCCTCGAGCAGGAGCACCGTGACCAACGGTGCCGGCCCCGACGCTTCCGGCATCGAAAACGTCGGCGCAGGCTCCTCGAACGGTTCGGGGAACGGATCGGGTAACGGCTCCACCGGCCACCAGGGTGGTGGGCGACAGCGCGCCGGCGACGACCCAGCGCCCATCATCCCGATCCTGGCCCGGCGGGTCCGCGAGGTCGAGGCCAAGTCGATGGAGGGCAAGGTCGGGCCGGCCAAGCGCACGAAGTTCCAGGTCATCGCCCTCCTGGTTCGGGAGGAGCGGGCCCGCATCAAGTCGGACCCGTCGATTACCGCGGCCGCGCGGACGGAGCTGCTCAAGCGCCTGGACGGCGTGGCGACCATCCTCGCCAAGACCGCCGCCCACGACACCAGCCTGCTGCGCCTCCTCGACGGCAACGCCAGCCCCGGTCCGGCGGCGCAGCGGATGCGCCTGGAGTGGCTGCTCGAGTCCGGCGCCGAGATCTCTCCGGAGGAGATGGTGACCGCCTCGAGCGCCCCGTCGAGGACACCGGCGGTCTCCGCCGAGCTGGCCGCGAAGCAGGTGGTCCCGGCGTCGGTTCCGGCCCGCGTCCGGGCGAACCCGTTCCTGGCTCCCGATCTGAGCCACCTGCGCGACGAGGACTACCAGCCGGGGCTGCTGGCCCGGTGGGACCTCATGGACCCGCTGTACCGCGCCTTCGAGCAGGGCGCCGGCGGCGGGTCGGCGTCGATGGAGCTGCCGCCGCTGCCCTCGATCGACCGGTACTCGCCCCCCGGCCTCGAACTCATGCCCCACCAGATCCGGATGATCGAGGCGGTCCGCCAGGGCCACCGGACCTTCCTGCTCGCCGACGAGCCGGGTCTCGGCAAGACCGCGCAGTCGGTCATCGCCGCGTCGGTGGCCAACGCATACCCGATGCTTGCGGTCGTCCCCAATGTGGTGAAGATCAACTGGGCCCGCGAGGTCGAGCGGTGGACGCCCCACCGGCGGGTGACCGTGATCCACGGGGACGGCGTGGACGTCGACGCGTTCGCGGACATCTTCGTCGTGAACTACACCGTGCTGGACCGGCACCTGTCCTGGCTGTCCACCTTTGGATTCCGGTCGATGGTGGTCGACGAGGCGCACTTCATCAAGAACCTGACCTCGCAGCGCTCGCAGCACGTGCTGGCCCTGTCCCAGCAGATCCGCGACAACACGCCCGGCGGAGATCCGTTGCTGCTGGCGCTCACCGGTACCCCACTCATCAACGACGTCGAGGACTTCAACGCGATCTGGCGGTTCCTCGGCTGGGTCAAGGGCGACCAGCCCGCGCCCAAGCTGATGCGCAAGCTCGAGGCGAACGGCCTGACCCCGGCCGACCGGGGCTTCTACCCGGAGGCGCGATCGGCCGTCATCGACATGGGCATCGTGCGCCGCCGCAAGGTGGACGTGGCCAAGGACCTGCCGGACAAGCGCATCGCCGACATCCCGGTCGAGCTCGACGAAGAGGCCGCCCGGTCGATTCGGGCCTCCGAGCGCGAACTGGGCCAGCGCCTGCTGGCCAGCTACCGGCGGCTGCTCGCGGCCCGCGAGGCGGAGCAGGGCGACAGCCAGGGCGGCCTGCTGGCGGTCTCGGCGGCGGCTTCGGTCGAGGTCGACGAGGAGCTCATGCGGCGGGTATGCCTGCAGGAGCTCGAGTCGTCGAAGTCCAGCGGCGGTGGGGGCGAGAACGTGTTCACCATGGTGCGCCGGATCGGCCAGGCCAAGGCCCCGTTGGCTGCGGACTACACCGCCCAGCTGGCCCGCTCGGTCGGCAAGGTCGTGTTCTTCGCCAAGCACATCGACGTCATGGACACCGCCGAGCGGATCCTCGCCGAGGCCGAGCTCCAGACCGTGTCCATCCGGGGCGACCAGACCGGCGCTCAGCGGCAGCAAGCCATCGATGCGTTCCAGAAGGACCCGAACGTGTCGGTCGCGGTCTGCTCGCTCCTCGCCGCCGGGGTCGGCCTCAACCTGCACGCCGCGTCCAACGTGGTCCTCGGTGAGCTGTCCTGGACCGCCGCTGAGCAGCAGCAGGCCATCGACCGGGTCCACCGGATCGGTCAGGACGAGCCAGTGACGGCGTGGCGGATCCTCGCGGCGCAGACCATCGACAGCAAGATCGCCGAGCTCATCGACAGCAAGCAGGGCCTGGCGGCGCGAGCGCTCGACGGCAGCGACGAGGAGATCGGCTCCGGTGACTCGGTTCAGCTGGACGCCCTCATCCACCTGCTTCGGCAGGCGCTGACCGGCCGCTGATGTCCGGCCGCCGGTGATCGAGAGCGTCGTGGTGCGGCGTGCCCGCACCCCAGACGTCCGTGCGATCCGGTCCCTTGTCGAGCCCCTCGCGACGTCTCGGCGCCTTGTCGACAAGCATGCTGTGGCCTACTACGAGGCGGTTCACGAGTTCCGGGTCGTCGAGCTCGACCACGAGGTCGTCGGCTGCGGCGCGCTGCACGTGATGTGGGAGGACCTCGCGGAGGTGCGGACCGTGGCCGTGCGGCCTGAGTTCAAGGGGCGGGGACTCGGCTCGGCGCTGTTGCGCGAGCTGCTTTCGGACGCTCGCGAGCTCGGCGTCCAGCGGGTCTTCTGCCTCACCTTCGAGACCGGGTTCTTCGGTCGGCACGGGTTCCGGCCCATCGACGGCCAGGCGGTCGAACCACAGGTGTATGCCGAGCTGCTCCGGTCCTACGACGAAGGCGTGGCCGAGTTCCTCGACCTGGAGCGGGTCAAGCCCAACACGCTCGGCAACACGAGGATGCTGTTGACGCTATGAGCTTCCTCAGCGTCCTCACCGGCTCGTTCTCGACCCCGGCTGCGGACAACCCCACGGTCGCCGTCATGGAGGCGGCGTACCGACATGCCTCACTCGACGCGAGATACCTCAATTGCGAGGTCCAGCCGGCCGGCCTCGGCGAGGCGGTGCGCGGCGCCCGGGCGATGGGCTGGGCCGGCTTCAACTGCTCGATCCCGCACAAGGTCGCCGTCATAGAGCACCTCGACGGGCTGGCCGAGTCGGCCCGGATCATCGGCGCCGTCAACTGCGTCGTGATCGCCGACGGCGGAATGACCGGGGAGAACACCGACGGGCAGGGGTTCGTCAGTGCGCTGCGGACGATGCGTGACCCGGCTGGCGCTCGAGTATGCGTCCTCGGTGCCGGCGGTGCGGCGCGCGCCATCGTCATCGAGACCGCGTTGGCCGGCGCGGCGCACGTGAGCGTTCTGGCCCGCCGGGTCCGAGAGGCGAAGACCCTGGCGGACCTGGTGCGGACGCATACTCCGGCCTCTGCTGACGCCGTCGAGCTGGCACCGTCGGCCGCCGTCCCGCCGGAAACCGACATCCTCGTCAACGCGACCCAGGCCGGCCTCTCCCCAGACGTGGGCGGCATGGTCGACCTCGACCTGGAGACCCTTGTGGGTGTCGACCTGGTCGCCGATGTCGTCCCGAACCCGCCACAGACACGGCTGCTGCGGGAGGCTCGCGACCGCGGCTGCCGGACCCTCGACGGGCTCGGCATGCTGGTGGCGCAGGCCGCCGTGAATATCGAGCTCTGGACCGGCATCGCCGCCGACCGGTCGGTCATGCGGCACGCCTTGGAGGAGGCGCTGGGGATCTGACGATCCCCTCACCGCCGACCCCGCTCCGGCATCGGCATCGTCGTCTCGCCGACGAACTCACTGATCCACTCCACCATCGGACGGATGGCCCGCCAGTCGTCGCGGACGTAGCGGACTACGGAACCGGTGCTCATCCAGGCCGGGGTCCCACGGTCCCGCCATGCGATGAGGCTCTTGTGTCGCAGCAGCTCAAGCCGTGGGTGGTCGGCCGCAACGCCCTTCGGACGAGTGGAGAGCGTCTCGCCGCCGATCTCAAATCCCTTCCGACGCAGGCCGTCGACGAGCGCCACGAGCGCCGCACCGGAGCGGTCGGCGTCAAGAGCGGCGCGATAGCGCGCGACCTGGTCAGCCATCCCGTGCATGTATCCGCCGCCGGTGACGAGACCGTCGGAGCCGATGCGCACGTAGTATCCGGCTCCGCCGGAAGGCGAGGTGACGGCGCCCTGCTCCGTCTTGTACGGCGTCTTGTCGGCGGAGAACCGGACGTCGCGGTAAGGCCGGAAGAGCCGCGCCTCACCGAACTCGTCGGCGAGCGCATCGACGAGCGCGGCGAACGGCTCCCGCACCGACTGCTCGTAGCGCTCCTTGTTGGCCGCCCACCAGTCCTTGGTGTTGTTCGCCTCGAGCTCGGCGTAGAACGCGACGGCGTCGAGGGGTATGCCGGGGGCGGCGGCCATGGGGACCAGCCTAAGCGGGGGGTTGCGGGCGGCGGCCGACGAGGGTGACGCAAGACGTGACGACGCGGTCAAGCGTTGTGGCGAATTCGCCGCGACACTGACCACAAGACTCGACGCTGTTGTCACGTGTGGCGGCGGATGTCGCGGAGCGCGGCTTTCTCAGCGAGTCGCCGAGTAGATACGCCGGACCACGTCCTCGATCCCCGGCTCCTCGATGGTCAGGTCCCGAACCTCGGCCCGGGCGCTGACCGCGGCGAGGACCGCAGCCGCTGTCGTGGTGGTGGCGTCGAAGGCCAGCCGCTGGCGCAGCCCGTCCCCCTCAACCGAGAGGAGCCGGGTGCGATCAAGGTCCCTGAGCGGGGGAGTCGGAGCCGCCAGGTCGACGACGAGGACCCGCTCCGCGCCCACCGTGGCGGCGAGGGCAGGGAAGGTCCCGTCGAACGCCAGCTTCCCGTGGTCGACGACGAGGATGCGCTCGCAGAGACGCTCGACGTCGCCCATGTCGTGGGTGGTGAGGAGCAGAGTGGTGCCCCGCTCCGCCCGTTCGGCCTTGAGGAACTCCCGGAGCCGCTGCTTGCTCAGCACGTCCAGCCCGATCGTCGGCTCATCGAGGACGAGCAGCTCGGGGGAGTGCAGCAGGGCGGCGGCGATCTCCGCCCGCATTCGTTGCCCGAGCGAGAGCTGCCGTACTGGCGTGTCGAGGGTTTCGGCCATCTCCAGCTGCTCGGCGAGGATCGCCGACCGTCGGCGGACCTGCTCGGTCGGGAGCCCGTGGATGGCTCCGAGGATGGTGAACGACTCGCGCAGCGGCAGGTCCCACCAGAGCTGCGAGCGCTGGCCGAACACGACGCCTACCCGGCGGGCCACGTCACGCCGGCGACGCAACGGGTCGAGCCCACCGGTACGCAGGGTCCCGGACGTGGGCCGCAAGATGCCGGTGAGCATCTTGATGGTCGTGGACTTGCCGGCGCCGTTGGCGCCGATGTAGCCGACCGCCTCACCCTTCGCCACCGCCCAGGACATGCCGTCGACCGCCCGGATCGGGTCGGCGCCGCGCCGCCGGAAGATCCGGGTCAGCCGGTCCAGCTCCAGGATCGGCCGGTCGCTCATCCCCCGGCTCCCTGGTAGTGCCGGGTACCGGCTCGCCACAGCAGCATCGCGACGCCCCAAGCGACCCCGGCGGCCAGCGGGCTGAACCAGCCCAACCATGCCGGCAACAGCGTCGCGCCGGGAAGGCCGAGGAGCACCACGGTCGGGAGGTAGGCCACGAACGCCGCCGGCACGACGTACGTGAACAGGACCCGCAACGGGTTGGGGAAGACCTGCGTCGAGTTCTGTGACGCATACGCCCCGCCGTAGACGAGCCCGTTGGTGAGCTCGCTGGCGTCGACGAGAAAGAACTGCAGCGCGCTGGCGCAGACGAACAGCGCGGCCACGATCGCGGTACCGGAAAGGATGGCCAACGCCACGACCACGACGTTGCGCGCCGACCAGCCGATCGCGTTGGCCTGCAAGGCAATTCCAAAGGTGACGAGGCCGACGCCCAGCCGGCCGAACCGGCGCAGTGAGATGTCGCTCGTGATCAGCTGCGCGAGCAGGGGGAGTGGCCGCAGGTAGAACGCGTCGACCGTTCCAGTTCGGATGAACGTCGGCAGCGTGTCGAGGTGGCCCACGAGCATGTCGGCGAGCGAGTACGAGATGTTGGCCAGGGCAAAGACCATCAGCGCCTGGGCGAACGTCAGCCCACCGAGCAGCGGCACGTTGTGGAAGAGGACGTAGACCTCGGCCAGCTCGGTCAGCCCGACGAGCAGCGTGCCGAGGACGTCCGTGGCGAAGGAGACCCGGTATGCGGTCTGGGCTCGCACCCTGGCCGCCAGCAGCGTCCGGTATGCGTGCAGGTCGGTTCGGAGGTCAGCCACCCTGCACCTCCAGGACCCGGCGCCCGCGCCGGGTCAACAGCTGCCCGAGCGCGAGCACCCCAGCGGCCCACGCCAGCTGGACGCCGAGAATGGGGAGGGCCTCGCCGAGGCTTGCGCGACCGCTGAGCAGGTCGATCGGCGCCTGCAACATCGACGGAAAGGGCGTGCACCGCGCCACGAGCAACAGCCAGTCGGGGAACCAGTGCACGGGGACGAACAGGCCGGCGAGGAAGCCGCTCGCGACCATGTAAACGAGCTGAACCCCTCGGTTCTGCACCAGCCAGAACGAGGTGAGGTTGACCGCATACCGGCAGCCGAATGAGATGACCACCCCGAGGAGCACGCTGACCACGGCCAGCCCGGCTACCGCAGGGCTTTGTGGGGGCGACACCCCGAAGACCACCGCGCCGATGGCGATGCTCGGCACGCCCCGCGCGAGGCCTTGTAGGGCGGCCCGGCCGAGATCGGCGGCGAGGTAGCCAACCTGCGGGTCCAATGGTCGGGCGAAGTCGACGGCGATGTCGCCAAAGCGAACCCGGTCGGACACCTCGCTCCAGCCGAACAACCCGATGGACGCCACCAGGCCCTGGCTCCACCAGACGTATGAGTTGGCCTGTGCTTCGGAGTAGCCCGCGATCGTCGTTCCCGCGGCGGCCAGTGCAGCCAAGAGGATCGACGCGCGGATGAGGCCGAAGACGGTGTTGGTCACGAGCCCCGCGAAGGTCGCGAGTCGGTAGGTCGAGTACCGGCGGAAGCCGGCCCGGGCCAGCACCCAGAACACGCGGACGTCGCGACGCCAGCCGTGCCCGCGCACAAACGCGAGAACGTACTCGTCGGGGTTCGGCGTCACAAGGTCGTCGGGATCGGGAGGACGCGTCCGGATGCACACGTTCCACAAGTGGCTAGGGTGGCTGGCATGGAGGCCTCCCAGGCGGGGCAGGATCCCGACACCGTCGTCGTCATGGGTGTTTCTGGGTCAGGGAAGACGACGGTGGCCAAGGGCATCGCCGTGAGCATGCACTGGATCTTCGCCGAGGGTGACGCATTCCACCCGGAGGCCAACGTGGAGAAGATGCACAGCGGCATCCCGCTCACGGACGAGGACCGCTGGCCGTGGCTGCGTCTCATCGGAGACTGGATGAGCGAGCAGGAGCGGGCCGGGGTCTCCTCGGTGGTCACGTGTTCCGCCCTGCGGCGCGTCTACCGTGACGTACTGCGCGAGAACCGGCCGTCCGTCCGGTTCTGCCACGTCACCGCCCCGGAGGGGGCGATCGCCGGCCGCCTCGAGCAGCGCAAGGGCCACTACATGCCCGCATCGCTGCTGGCCAGCCAGTTCGCCATCCTCGAACCACTCGAGCCGGACGAGCCGGGCGTAACCGTCTCCGGGGAGGGTACCCAGACGGAGGTGCTCTCGCGCGCACTCAAGGCTCTGGGACTCACCCCACCCGTCTGAACCGCCTACAGGAGGTCGCATGTCCGCCACCGTCACCGCCGCTTCGATCCTCCCAGCCGCCGACCCCATCTCGAGCGCCGGCAGCACGCAGCTGATCCTCGCCCTCCTGGCCGGCATCGCCGTCATCGTCGGGCTGATCACGTGGCTCAAGATGCACCCGTTCCTCGCGCTGATGCTCGGCTCGGCGGCGCTGGCGCTGGTGGCGTGGATCGCGCCGACCGCCGCGCTCACCAGCTTCATCAACGGGTTCGGCTCCACCGCGGGAGCGGTCGGCATCCTCATCGCCCTCGGCGCCATGCTCGGCAAGCTGCTGGCGGACTCCGGAGGCGCCGACACCATCGTCTCCCGGATCATCCAGCGACTGGGTGGCAGCAAGCTTCCGTGGGGCATGGCGCTCATCGCCGCGATCATCGGGTTGCCGCTCTTCTTCGAGGTCGGGGTCGTGATCCTCGTCCCCGTGGTGATCCTCGTCGCGCGGCGCACGAACTCCACCCTGATGCGGATCGGCATCCCGGCGCTGGCCGGCCTGTCCGTCCTGCACGGGCTGGTCCCGCCGCACCCCGGCCCTCAGACGGCGATCGCGCTGCTGAAGGCCGACCAGACCCAGACGCTGGTCTTCGGGATCCTCATCGCGATCCCCACGTTGATCATCTCCGGCCCGCTGCTCGGCCGGCTCATGGACCGTTGGGTTCCGGTGTATGCGCCGGCCTCCCTGGGTGAGAACGCGATCGACGCGCGTACTCACGAGCGGGAGATGGAGACGGCGTCCGTCGGCAGCGGGTCGGCCGGGTCGGCCTCGTCAGCCTCGTCGGCCGGTCTGGTCGGCGACGACTCGACGACCGGTCCCATCGCGGACGAGTCCAGGACGACCGGCACCCAGGTCCGCGGTCCCGGCGAGGACGACCCGGGGCTCCTGGCGACACAGGGCATCGGATCAACCGCTCCTCGGCTGACCAAGCGGCCGTCGTTCGGTGCCGCACTCATCACCATCGTGTTGCCGGTGCTCCTCATGCTCCTCAAGGGCGTGGGGGACCTGACCACGGCCGCCAACACGGTGCCGCGGATGATCTTCGACACCATCGGAGCCCCGACGATCGCCCTGCTGCTCGCGGTGCTGCTCGCCTACTTCACCCTCGGCCGGGGCGCCGGGATGCGGCGGGAGCAGACCAACGAGTCGCTCGGCTCAGGGCTGCCCGGCATCGCCGGCATCCTCCTCATCGTTGCCGCCGGCGGTGGGTTCAAGCAGGTGCTCGTCGACGCCGGCGTCGCCAACGTCATCGCCGACTGGGCCACCGGGAAGAACATCTCGGTGCTGCTGCTCGGCTGGCTGGTCGCCGTGGGCATCCGGCTCGCGACGGGGTCGGCGACGGTCGCGACGACGACAGCTGCGGGCATCGTCGGCGGCCTGGCCGGCACGCTGTCCACGTCGCATCTCGCGTTGCTGGTGTTGGCGATCGGGTGCGGGTCGCTCTTCTTCAGCCACGTCAACGACGCCGGTTTCTGGCTGGTCAAGCAGTACTTCGGCCTCACCGTCGGTCAGACGATCAAGTCGTGGTCGGTCATGGAGACGGTTATCTCCATCGTCGGCTTCATCTTCGTGATCTTGATGAGTCTGGTGGTCTAGGGCACCCGCGAGGTTCTCCCACGATCTTCGCCGCATCGCGTCGATAGGTCGCGGGGACCTCTCGCTCCCCTCCGATACCTGCAGGGATCCCGCCTAGTCGGCGGGGAGGCGGTAGCGGTCTCCTGCTAGCGGCTCGACGAGACCATCAGCGACCAACGAGTAAAGGCAGCGCACCCGCTGCTGCTCGGAGGACCAGACCTGCGTCAGATCCGTGCCGCTGACCGGCGCGGCAGCGGCGCGCAGGACGGCGAGCAACGCACCCCGGGCTTGTCGATCCGTGCCGCGCCAGGCCTGTCCGCGGCGGACGGGGCCGGTGTATGCGGGTCGGCCGGTCTGGTTCCACGCGCAGAGGTCGTTGACCGGACAGTCGCCGCAGCGGGGAGACCGCGCGGTGCAGACCAGCGCTCCGACCTCCATCGCCGCGACGTTCCAGGTGACCGCGTCGTCTGGGTCCGCCGGCATCGCGCGGGCCGCGAGGTCACGCTCGGTGCGGGTCATCGCCGGTGCAGCCTGCGCCTCTCCTCGCAACGTGCGCACCAGCACTCTCCGGACGTTGGTGTCCACCACGACGGTCGGTCGCCGGAACGCGAAGCAGACCACCGCGGCGGCGGTGTAGGCGCCGATCCCGGGCAGGGCGCGGAGCGCCTCCTCGTTGTCCGGCACCTCTCCGCCGTGGCGGTCTACGATCGCGCGCGCCGCCTCATGGAGACGCAGCGCTCGACGCGGGTAGCCGAGCCGGCCCCACGCCCGGATCGCCTCGCCGGCCGCGTCGGCGGCCAGGTCGGCCGGCGTCGGCCACCGGGTCAGCCAGTCGCGCCAGACCGGCTCGACCCGCGCGACGGGGGTCTGGTGCGACATGACCTCCGAGACGAGGACCGCCCAGGGGGAGGTGCCAGGCAGCCGCCACGGCAGCGGGCGAGCGTTCGACGCATACCAGCCGTTGACCCGCTCGTGGAGGGTGGGAAGGGCAGGGGCGAGGGCGTGCACCTCAGACGTAGCGCTCGAGGATGCTCGACTCGGCGAGCCGGGAAAGCCCCTCGCGGACCGCGCGGGCCCGGCTCTCACCGACCCCGCCGACGCTCATGAGGTCCTCGAGGTTGGCGGCAAGAAGCCGCTGCAGCGACTCGAAATGGTCGACCAGCCGGTCGACGATGGCCGGAGGCAGCCGCGGCACCTTGGTCAGCAGCCGGTAGCCGCG
>JBKPQA010000110.1:0-6445 GCA_046733835.1 Actinomycetota bacterium | reverse complement strand
TTCCTCATCGGGATGCGCGTGAACCAGCTGCGCCGCCCCGACCAGTGGCTGCCGGTCTTCGTCGCGATGCCGAAGATGCTCAGCGAGCTCTACCGCAACCGGGCGGCCGCCGCCCGGGGCGAGGCACCCGACCTCGGCTTCCTGGGCGCCCGCTCTCTTGTCGGCGGCAAGGGAGTCACCGTCGTCCAGTACTGGCGCAGCGTCGAGGACATCTACCGGTATGCGTCGGCGCCGGACCACGAGCACCGGCCGGCGTGGACGGCCTTCAACACCCGCGCTCGCCAGGCCCGGGGCGTCGTCGGGATCTGGCACGAGACCTACGCGGTCCCGGCCGGCGCCCACGAGAGCGTGTACGTCGGCATGCCGGTCATGGGCCTAGCCGAGGCGACCGCGTCGGCGCCGGTACCCAGCCGAAAGCGGTATGCCCGCCTCCGCAGGGTCGCCGTCGAGACGCCGGTGTCGGTGGCTTAGTAGACGACCACCTTGTCGCCGAGGTTGACCTGACCGAACAGCGAGGCGATCCCGGCCAGGTCGCGGACGTTGACGCACCCGTGGGACGCACCGGCATACCCGCGGGCGGCGAAGTCCGACGAGTAGTGGACGGCCTGACCGCCGCTGAAGAACATCGAGTAGGGCATCGGTGAGCCGTAGATGGTCGAGGTCCAGTCGCGGTACTTCGCGAAGACGCTGAACGTCCCTTCGCGCGTAGGGGTGTACTCCGACCCGAACCGCACGGCGAGCTTCATCTGCGGCTGACCGTCGATGACCCACGTCAGCGTCCGGCTGGCCTTGCTGATGCACATGACGCGGCCGGTCATGCACCGGGGGTCGAGGCCCGCGGCGGACACCGGTGCGGCGGTCGGCTTGACGTTGTTCAGCTCGTCGGTCGTCGGAGTACGCGTCATGCCGTTGAGCTTGTCGAGGGTGCGCTGGTCGACCTCGCCGGTGACGGGGATCTGCCGCTTGCCCTGGAACGCCTTGACCGCCGCGGCGGTGCTCGGACCGTAGGTGTCGGTGACGTCGCCGCTCCACCATCCGATCTGCTTGAGGCGCGCTTGGAGGTCACGCACCTTGGCGCCGGTCGAGCCCTGCTTCAGCAGCGCCGGCCCCGCCGTCAGAACGTTGGTCAGTTCCTCCTTGGTCGGCTGCCGGGTCATCGACGTGAGCTTCGCCCAGGTGGCGTCGTCGACGGAGCCGGTCTCCGGCATACCGCGCTTGCCCTGGAAGCCACGGACGCCGGCGGTCGTGACGTCGTCGTAGGTGCCGGTGACGTTGCCGTCGTACCACTCCAGCTGCTTCAGTCGGGCCTGGAGCTCGCGGACCGGGTCGCCCTTGGCGCCACTCGTCATGACGTATGCGGGAGCCTCAGTCGTGGGGGCGGGCGCCGGGGTGGTCGTGGTGGATGCCTCGCGCTCCGTGGTCGTCGTGGACGGTGTCGACGAGGCGGAGGCGGCTGCCGCTGTCGCCGTCGGGGTGTCGATCGCCCCGCCTCCCGCCGTCGGTCCACAGGCGCCGAAGAGCAGCGCGCCCGCCACGAGTGCCGTGATAACGCCCGCGCCTGACTTCATCCGTGTCCCCTGTGCTCTACGCTCCATGGCTCCCGAACCGTCTCGGTGTCGTGGAGGGGTATGCCGACGGGTGTCGGCGGTTGCAACGCGCCCCGAAGTTCTGCCGGTGGTCGCCCGGAGCCCGGGCGTCAGGGCTCCTCACCGTACGCCAGACCAGCAAGGGGGTGCGGCGCACCAGGATGCCTTGAGCAAATCGTGATCAAGACTTAGCCGAAATCACATCCGCCTCATAGGTCACACGCACCTCAACGGACGGCAGCTCAGGAGTGCTGCGCGTTCTGCGCCCGCCTCAGCACCTCGGTCAGCTTGTTGGCCCCGGCGACGACAGTGGCAGCGTGGAGCCGGCCCGGCTGGCGGGAGAGCCGCTCGATCGGCCCAGAGATGGAGACGGCAGCGACCACCCGACCCGACGGGCCGCGCACGGGCGCCGAGACCGACGCCACCCCCGGCTCCCTCTCTCCGACGCTCTGGGCCCACCCCCGGCGACGAACGGCAGAGAGCGCCGTCGCGTTGAACTTGGCCCCCTGCAGGCCACGATGGAGCCGGTCCGGCTCCTCCCAGGCCAGAAGGATCTGCGCCGCCGAACCCGCCAGCATCGTGAGGCTGGAGCCGACCGGGATCGAGTCCCGGAGGCCGACCGGTCGTTCGGCAGCGGCGACACAGATCCGTTGGTCGCCCTGGCGACGGAACAGCTGGGCGCTCTCGTTCGTGTGGTCGCGCAGGGCGCCGAGGACCGGGCCCGCGGCGGCGAGAAGCCGGTCCTCCCCGGCGGCGGAGGCGAGCTCGGCCAGCCGAGGTCCGAGGACGAACCGACCCTGCATGTCCCGGGTCACCAAGCGGTGGTGTTCGAGCGCGACGGCAAGCCGGTGCGCGGTCGGACGGGCCAGTCCGGTGGAGCCGACGAGCTGGGCCAGGGTCGCCGGGCCGGCCTCAAGGGCGCTTAGGACCGTGGCCGCCTTGTCGAGGACGCCCACTCCACTGGAGTTGTCCATGTACCGATATTGCCGTCTCAGAGCCTGAGACGCAAGTTTCAGAGGGGTCCAACTGAGCCACGCTGAGAAGGACGGGACCAAAGCTGGAGGTTCGACAATGACCGGCACGCTCGCCGAGAAGGTGTGGGAGGCGCACGTCGTGCGCCGGGCCGAGGGCGAGCCCGACCTGCTCTACATCGACCTGCACCTCTTGCACGAGGTGACCAGCCCCCAGGCGTTCGACGGTTTGCGCCTCGCTGGGCGCACCGTTCGGCGTACTGATCTGACCCTCGCTACCGAGGACCACAACGTCCCGACGACGCCAGGACCGATCCTCGACCCGGTGAGCCGTACGCAGGTGGAGACCCTGCGGCGGAACTGCGAGGAGTTTGGCGTCACCCTGCATCCGATGGGCGACGTCGAGCAAGGCATCGTCCACGTCGTCGGTCCGCAGTTGGGGCTGACCCAACCGGGCCTCACCATTGTCTGCGGCGACAGTCACACCTCGACCCACGGCGCCTTTGGCGCGCTCGCCTTTGGGATCGGCACGTCCGAGGTAGAGCACGTCTTGGCCACGCAGACCTTGCCGCTCAAACCGTTCCGCACGATGGCGGTCGTCGTCGACGGCCAGTTGTCCCCCGGCGTTACGGCGAAGGACATCGTCCTGGCAGTCATCGCCAAGATCGGCACCGGCGGTGGCGCCGGTCATGTTATCGAGTACCGGGGCAGCGCCATCGAGGCGCTGTCCATGGAAGCGCGAATGACGGTGTGCAACATGTCGATCGAGGCCGGTGCCCGCGCGGGCATGATCGCGCCCGACGAGACGACGTTCGCCTACTTGAAGGGTCGTCCGCATGCGCCACGGGGCGACGACTGGGACCGCGCGGTCGAGTCGTGGCGTCAGTTGCGCAGCGACGACGATGCGGTGTTCGACACGGAGGTGCACCTGGACGGATCGGCGTTGACCCCGTTCGTCACGTGGGGCACCAACCCCGGACAAGGGCTGCCGTTGTCCGAGAGCGTGCCGGATCCCGAGTCGTTCGCGGATGAGGGCGACCGGCACGCCGCGCAGCGAGCGCTGACCTATATGGGCCTGGAGCCTGGGATCAAGTTGCGCGATATCGCTGTCGACACCGTGTTTCTCGGCTCGTGTACCAACGGTCGCATCGAGGACCTGCGCGCGGCGGCCGACGTCATCAAGGGCCGTAGTGTCGCGCAGGGCGTGCGGATGCTCGTCGTTCCCGGGTCCGCGCGGGTCCGGCTGCAGGCCGAGGCCGAAGGCCTGGACACCGTCTTCACCGACGCGGGAGCGGAGTGGCGGCTGGCCGGCTGCTCCATGTGTCTCGGCATGAACCCCGACCAGCTGGCACCGGGAGAGCGCAGCGCATCAACCTCGAACCGCAACTTCGAGGGGCGCCAGGGCAAGGGCGGTCGCACTCATCTCGTCAGCCCGCTCGTCGCCGCGGCCACTGCGGTGCGCGGCACCCTCTCGTCGCCGGCCGACCTGGTGGAGGCCTGACATGGAGCGCTTCACGACGCATACGGGCATCGGCGTTCCCTTGCGGCACACGAACGTCGACACCGACCAGATCATCCCGGCCGTCTTCCTCAAGCGAGTCACAAGGACTGGGTTCGAGGACGGCTTGTTCCACGCCTGGCGCAAGGACAGCGGGTTCGTCCTCAACAACCCCCGGTACGCGAGGGGCTCGGTCCTCGTCGCGGGTCCGGACTTCGGCACCGGGTCGAGCCGCGAACACGCGGTGTGGGCGCTGATGAACTACGGCTTCCGCGTGGTCATCTCGTCTCGGTTCGCCGACATCTTCCATGGCAACAGCGGCAAGGCGGGACTGCTCACCGCGACCGTCGCGCAGGACGACGTCGAGCTGATCTGGAAGTACCTGGAGAACGAACCGGGCGCCGAGGTCACCGTGGACCTCGTGTCGCGGACCGTGACGGCCGGCGAGATCGTTGCGCCGTTCTGGGTCGACGACTACACCCGCTGGCGGTTGCTCGAGGGCCATGACGACATCGGTCTGAGCCTGCGCTACGAGGACGAGATCACGCAGTTCGAGGCGACTCGACCGTCGTGGAAGCCCACGACCCAGCGGACCGACACGCCCGACGGGCGTGTCGCGGCGGAGTCGGCGACCGCGCCCTTCTGAGCGTCCGTGGATCGGTGCGCTCGCCTCATGCCGTCGGACTTTGTCCCTATGCCCGAGATGATGCGGCTTGGCGACGCTAACTGAAAACCGTTGGGATGAAACGTCTTTCGGGATTCTGCAGCACGCTAGGGGAGGTCTCCGAGCCTAGCGCAGTCGCCCGTCGCGCTGTTACGGAAGACATGTCGATGCCCTCCTCCGTCGGTGATTGAACTCCGAATCTGTTGTGAGACAAGGGAATGAGGGCATCCGGTGATGGACTCCCGCGCTGAAGCGGCCTAACGTTTGCACAGAGCCGGAATGGGTCCGGCCGCGTCAACGTCGGGCGGTTGCCCGACCGCAGGCTTTCGGAGGGAAAACGTGAACAAGGCAGAGCTCATCGGCGCCCTCGAGTCAAAGCTCGGGAGCAAGAAGGCCGCCAGCGACGCGCTGGAGGCCGTCCTCGACGTGATCATCCGTGAGGTCGCTCGCGGCGGAAAGGTCGGCATCACCGGCTTCGGCACATTCCAGAAGGTCGCGCGGGGCGCCCGCACCGGCCGCAACCCGCGCACCGGTGACACGGTGAAGATCAAGAAGACAACGGTGCCGAAGTTCAACGCCGGCACGGCGTTCAAGAAGGTCGTCGCCGACCCGCGCCAGCTGCCGAAGGCCGCCGCCGCCGGCGGTCGCGCGTCGGCCGGCACGGCCAGCAGGACGGCCGCAGCCGCGGTCGGGGCGACGAAGACGGTGACCAAGCGCGCCACGTCGGCCACCAAGGGAGCCGCCAAGAGCGCGTCCAAGTCCGCGTCGAAATCCGCGGCAAAGGCCACACCGGCCAAGAGGGCCACGAAGGCCGCCGCCTCCAAGAGCACCACCAAGTCGAGTCCGGCGAAGTCGACGACCAAGCGGGCGGCGAAGAGCAGCACCAGCAAGGCGTCCCCGGCCAAGCGGACGACGAAGGCCGCCGCTAGCAAGTCCACGACGGCCAAGAAGTCGGCCAGCAAGACGGCTAGCAAGTCGTCGCCGGCCAAGAAGACCACGACGCGTCGGGCCGCCAAGAAGTCGTGACGCCCTAGCCCCATCGGCAGGACCGGCCGGGCGGATCCCTCAGGGGGTCCGCCCGGTTCCGGTTGTCACCGGATCGGCTGGCCCTCGCCGATCCCGACGATCCACAACCGGGTGACTGCCTCGCCGTCGAGCTCGATGCTCACGCGCTGTCCGACGCGCAGATGACGCAGTCCGCTGCGGAAGAAGACCTCGCCGTCAAACCAGCGCTCGACGCCGTCGTCGAGCAGGACACTGCCGAACCCGGTCTCCTCGTCGAACCCGTGGACGCTGGCCTGCACGCGGCCACCCTAGTAGCGGCGAGGTCCGGCAGCCGTCCCGGCCGGAGCGTCTGACACTTTGCGGAGTGGATCCGCCACGCTCTGACGTGGTCGACCCCCCCAATTACCTGTCCCCGTAGGGCGTCCGTCAGAGGCCGATGACGTGGGCGAGCAGCGCTGCGGTGTTCGGGCCGACACCGAGCCGCAGCGCCTCCTCGAGCGATGCCTCGTCGTCCACGTCCCGGCGCAGCCAGGCCAGGTCCAGGTCGAGCCGGACGTGGCCCTCCGCCTCGTGCCGGGCCGCCGAACCCGACCCGAACCGCGGCCGGACCGACGACGCGTCGCTGGCGCCGAGCAGGACGGTGCCGGTGCCCTCCGCGTCGGGGACGAACCAGCAGTCATGCGCCTGTCCCCAGACCAACGCGGCGCGGAGGTCGGCGGCA
>JBKPQA010000109.1:0-4968 GCA_046733835.1 Actinomycetota bacterium | reverse complement strand
CCTGGGGGAGGTCGCCGACCTGCTCAATGTGTCCCTCAGCTCCCCGGCCAACGGCGCCAGAGTCACGGGGATAAGCCTCGACTCGCGCACCGTGCAGCGGGGTGACCTGTATGCCGCCCTGCCCGGGTTTGTCGCCCACGGTGGCTCCTTCGTGCCCCAAGCGGTCGACGCGGGAGCCGTCGCGGTGCTGACGGACCCGGAGGGCGCCGAGCTCTCCGGCGATCCGGGAGTGCCGGTCCTCGTCGTCCCCGAGCCTCGAGGCGTCCTCGGTGACGTGGCGGCCCTCGTCTACGGTCAGGCAGCCCGGGACCTGACCCTCGTCGGCATCACCGGCACCAACGGCAAGACCACCACCGCCTACCTCTTGGAGGCGGGCTTGAGCGCACTAGGCGAGCGGACAGGGCTGCTCGGCACCGTGGAGAGCCGGGTGGGCGAGACCAGGATCAAGTCAGTGCGTACGACCCCCGAGGCCACGGATCTGCACGCCCTCTTCGCCGTGATGAAGGAGGCTGGGGCTGCCGCGGTCGTCATGGAGGTGTCCAGCCACGCTCTCGCGCTGCACCGGGTCGACGGTGCCCTCTTCGACGTCGCGCTGTTCACCAACCTCTCGCAGGACCACCTCGACTTCCACGAGACGATGGAGGACTACTTCGCCGCCAAGGCGACGCTCTTCACACCAGGTCGCGCGAGGCGCGGCGTCGTCTGCGTGGACGACCAGTGGGGCGCTCGGCTGGCCCGAGAGGCTGAGGTCCCGGTCGTCACCGTCGGCTCCCATCTCGGATCTTCGGCGAACTGGGTTGTGCGACAACGAAAGTGGCCGCAGTTCACGTTGGCCGGGCCGGCCGGGACGCTCCAGCTGCAGTGCCACCTGCCGGGCGACTTCAACGTCGTCAACACTGCTCTCGCCGCCGTGACCCTGGTCGAGCTCGGCCACTCGCTCGCCGACGTGGAGCGGGCGATGCAGGAGCAGCCGACGGTACCGGGGCGAATGGAGCTCGTGACCGCGACCGACCCCGACCCGGACCGTGACCCGCGGTGCATCGTCGACTATGCGCACAGCCCGGAAGCGGTCGAAGCAGCCCTGCGAGCACTTCGACCTACGACCCGAGGAAAGCTCGTCGCCGTGCTGGGCGCCGGGGGCGACCGCGACCGGGGCAAGCGTGCCGCCATGGGAGCCGCCGCGGCCGAGTGGGCCGACCACGTGTTCATCACCGACGACAACCCCCGCTCAGAGAACCCGGCCGGGATCCGGGGCGAGATGAGGCGAGGAGCGGCCGGCCGCACCTCAGGCGGCTCTCCCCATGTGACCGACGAGGGAAACCGCTGGAAAGCCATCGAAGCGGCGGTGACGCTCGCTCGGCGCGCCGGCCGCCCCGCCGACAACACCGTGCTGGTCCTGGGCAAGGGCCACGAGACCGGGCAGGAGATCCACGGCGTCGTGCACGCTTTTGACGACCGGGAGGCTCTCCGGGCAGCCTTGGACGGCCTCGTCTACCGACCGGAAGCGTCCGCATGATCCCGATGCCCCTGCGGGATGTCGCCGTGCTCACGGACGGGTCCCTGCACCCTGTCGAGCCGGGCAATCTCGTCGTCGACGGCCCCGTCGTCACCGATTCTCGGGAGGCCGGCCACGGTTCTCTGTACGTCGCGCGGGTCGGCGACCATGCCGACGGGCACACCTACGTCGGAGCGGCCCGCGACCGCGGTGCCGTGGCCGCCCTGAGCAGCCGCGTGGTCGACGAGCTGCCGTGCGTGGTCGTGGACGATGTGCAGACGGCGTTCGGACGGCTCGCGCGCGGCGTGGTCGACCTCGCGACCGGGCTCACGGTCGTGGCCGTCACCGGTTCATCCGGAAAGACGTCAACGAAGGACCTGCTGGCCCACGTGCTGAGCACGGCAGGGGAGACGGTCGCGCCGGTGAACTCGCTCAACGGCGAGATCGGCGTGCCCCTGACGGTATGCCGCATCACGCCGGCGACGCGGTTCCTCGTCGCCGAAATGGGTGCCCGCGGCGTAGGGCACCTCGCCTACCTCACCACCATCGCTCCGCCGGATGTCGCGGTCGTTCTCAACGTCGGGGTGGCTCATATCGGCGAGTTCGGGTCGAAGGAGGCCGTGGCGCAGGCCAAGGGGGAGCTCGTCGAGGCGCTGCGCCCGGACGGGTTGGCCGTCCTGAACGCCGACGACCTCAACGTCGCGAAGATGCGTTCGCGCACCCAGGGCCGGGTGATCACGGTCGGCACCTCCGCCGACGCTGACATCCGGGCGGTGGACATCCACCTCGACGCGCTGGGACGGGCATCGTTCGCCGTCGAGGCCCCCAGCGGCCGGGCCGCGGTCGAGCTGCAGCTGTCCGGCAGGCACCACGTCGGCAACGCGCTGGCCGTGGTTGCCACGGCGCTCGAGTGCGGGCTCCGCCTGGACCAGGTGGCCAGGGCCTTGTCCGCGGCACGGCCGGCGAGCCGATGGCGGATGGAGGTCCACGAACGCGCGGACGGCGTGACCGTCGTCAACGACGCCTACAACGCGAATCCCGACTCCATGCACGCCGCCCTCGAAGCGCTGCACTCGATCGGGATGGCCGCACAGCCGCGACGGCGAACGTGGGCGGTGCTCGGCGAGATGCTGGAGCTCGGCGACCTCTCCCGTTCCGAACATGAACGGGTCGGCGGCTGGGCCTCCACTCTCGGCGTCGACCGGCTCGTCGTGGTCGGCGAGCGAGCCTGGCCCATCGCCGACGGGGCGGCTCGGACGACCGGCGGGCATACCCAAGTGACGGTCATGACCGGCGCGGACGACGCATACGACTTCCTGCAGGCGCAGCTGCGGTCGGGGGACGTCGTCCTGCTGAAGTCCAGCCGCGACGCCGGACTGCGCTGGCTCGGGGACCGGCTCGTCGGCATCGAGGTGCCGGTGGAGGCAGGCCCATGAAGGGAGTCCTCATCGCCGCCGCCGTGGCGCTCCTCGCCGCGCTGCTCGGCACGCCGATGTTCATCCGGTTCCTCGTCAAACGCGGCTACGGCCAGTTCATCCGCGACGACGGTCCGACGACGCACCACACCAAGCGCGGCACGCCGACGATGGGTGGCGCGGTGATCCTCGGGTCGGTGCTGCTCGCCTACGTGGCGGCGCACCTCTTCACGCTGACGTCCCCGAGCATGAGCGGCATCCTCGTCCTCTTCTTGATGACCGGGCTGGGCCTCATCGGATTCCTCGACGACTTCATCAAGATCTCTAAGCAGCGCAGCCTCGGACTGCGCTCGGGGCAGAAGCTCGGCGGCCAGATCCTGGTCGGCGTCATCTTCGCGGTGCTGGCGCTGAACTTCCCCAACGACCAGTACCGAACGCCGGCCTCACCGTTCATCTCCTTCGTGCGGGACACGCACATCAATCTCGCCATCGGCGGAAGCGTCGTCGTCGGGACGCTGCTCTTCGTCATCTGGGCGAACCTCATGATCGCCGGCACCTCGAACGGCGTGAACCTCACCGACGGGCTCGACGGGCTCGCCGCCGGCGTCTCGACGATGGTCTTCGGCGCATACGTCCTCATCGGCATCTGGACGTCCAACCAGAACTGCCAGATCAACCCCGGCATCAAGTGCTACGAGGTGCGGGACAGCCTGGACCTCGCACTCGTCGCCGCCGCCGGGATGGGTGCCTGCTTCGGGTTCCTCTGGTGGAACGCGTCGCCGGCCAAGATCTTCATGGGCGACACCGGTTCGCTCGCGCTGGGCGGCGCGTTGGCGGGGCTGGCAATCACGACACGGACGGAGCTTCTGATCGTCGTCCTCGGCGGCCTCTTCGTCCTCATCACCTTGTCGGTCATTGTCCAGGTGGGGTCGTTCAAGCTGAGGGGCAAGCGGGTCTTCCGCATGGCTCCCCTTCAGCACCACTTCGAGCTGGTCGGCTGGAACGAGGTCACCATCGTGATCCGGTTCTGGATCGTGGCCGGCCTGTTCGCCGCGCTGGGCCTCGGGATCTTCTACGCCGAGTGGGTGGTGGGGTCGGCGTGACCGACGACCTCCCTGACGACCCCGGCACCGATGACTACGAGCCCCGGCCCGGCCTGACCCACCGGGACGCCGACTGGTCCGGCCTGCGCGTACTGGTGGCCGGCCTGGCCGTCAGCGGCTTCGCCGCCGCGGATGCGCTGGCCGAGCGCGGAGCGGTCGTCACAGTCGTCGACGGCAAGGCGGCGGGGGAGTCCCAGGCCAACGACGAGCGAGCCAACATCCTCGACATCCTCGGCGTCACCGTCCGCCAGGGCGAGGAGCACACCGCGGGTATGCCGGCCGAGGACGTCGACCTCGTGGTCACCTCTCCTGGGTGGCGGCCCAACCAGCCCATGCTCCTCGAGGCGGCCGCCCGCGGCATCCCGGTCTGGGGAGAGGTCGAGCTGGCCTGGCGGATGCGGGCGAAGAACGGCGCGGCGCCGTGGCTCACCGTGACCGGGACCAACGGCAAGACGACTACGGTCAACATGCTCGCGTCCATCCTCCGGGCTGCTGGCCTGCGGGCGACGAGCGCCGGCAACGTCGGCACCCCGATCCTCGAGGCGGTGCTGCACCCCCAGCCGTTCGACGTCATCGCCGTGGAGCTGTCGAGCTTCCAGCTGCACTGGCAGCGCTCGGTTTCCGCTGTCGCGTCCGCGTGTCTCAACGTCGCTCCCGACCACCTCGACTGGCACGGCTCGTTCGAGGAGTACCTGCGCGCCAAGGGGCGGGTGTACCAGCACACGCATATCGCGTGCGTCTACAACGTGGCCGACCCGCTGACCGAGCAGCTCGTCATGGAGGCCGAGGTCGTCGAGGGCTGTCGCGCCATCGGCTTCACCCTCGGGGTACCGGCGCCGTCCATGGTCGGCCTCGTCGACGACGTCCTGGCCGACCGGGCGTTCGTCGAGACCCGCAAGCACTCGGCCGCCGAGCTCGGGACGATCCACGACCTGCAGGGCGACGCGCCGACCAT
>JBKPQA010000108.1:0-16054 GCA_046733835.1 Actinomycetota bacterium | reverse complement strand
GGGCGCCGAACCGGACCAGGTGCCGGCCGACGACGTTCTCGATGAGATCCAGCGGGGCGCCGACCGCCGCGCCGTCGGTGGCCGGTTCCGGCTCGATCCGGAGCAGCAGCTGGCCGGGCAGGGCCCGCATGTCGCAGTGGCCGTCGTCGAACTGCAGGAGGCCGGTTCCGGCGTCGTCGTCCCACTCGGTCACGATGCGGCGGCCCAGGTGGGAAGCCAGCTGCTTACCGTATCGGCTCGCTCGCTCCGTGGCCACGGCGGCGGAGGAGCGCAGGGGCTCGATGGTCGTCATGCTGGAAATTCTCGCCGGCTGCCCTGTGCAGGTCGTATGCGTCGGCTGTGCCGCTTCCAGATTCTCCCGGCTCGGGTGCATCCCGAACGCCATCCCGGCCCGAAAGCACTCTGTACCTGGTCGACCTGTCCTGACGGACTGCGGGTCGCTTTCCCAGACCCCCCGGGCGGGCGAAGCCCACTCCTCGCCCGCCCGGGGCTCAGGAGGGGAGGCGGACCTCGCGGTCGAACACCCCGTCGTCGTGGCGTAGGGCGCGCACGGCCATCATCAGCGCCACCGCGAGCACGACCAGCGCCGAGCTGAGGGTCAGCCGTAGGGCGGTTCCCGCACCGGCCGGCTGGGTCGCCTCGTAGACGGTCAGCAGGACGGTGGCACCGATCGCCGAGCCGATCCGCTGACCGGTCTGCAGGGCTCCTCCGGCGGCCCCGCCCATCTCGGGCGGCACGTCGGCCAGGGTGATGCTGATGTTGGGGGACACCACGGCCCCACCGCCCAGTCCGGTGAGGAGCATGACCGGCACGGCCACCCAGGCCACGGCGGCCCCGTCGTGACCATCGACGAACGTCGCGAGGAGGCATACACCGGTCATCGACACGGCGAGCGCGATCACCGTGAGCCGCCGACCGAGCCGAGCGACGATCCGCCCGGCGAGCGGGGAGGAGATCGCCGATCCGATCGCGAACGGCACGAGGAGCAGGCCGGCGCCGAGCGGCGCATACCCCAGCCCGTCCTGCACGTAAACGGACAGGACGAGGATGATCCCGGTGTATGCGACGAAGTACGTCGAGCCGACGAGCAGGCCGTTGGTGTAGCCCGGGAGACCGTGCAACAGGGTGAGGTCCAGCAGTGGAGGACGATTCGCACGCCGCACTCGTCGCTCCCAGCGCACGAACAGCCAGCCGAACACTGGCACGCCCAGCAGGATCAACAGCAGCCACCGGTTGCCGCCCTGTGCGCTGACCGGGTACAGCATGCAGAGGACCGTCACACCGAGGAGGACTGCCCCGACGTAGTCGATGCGGCGGTCGGCGGGTTCCGCGGTCGGAAGGCGACGCGGGACCAGCCGCGCGACCGCAGCCATGGCGAGGAGCCCGATCGGGACGTTGACGAGAAACAGGTAGCGCCAGCCGTTTTCCGGCCCGGCGGCCTGGAGGATCAGTCCACCGAGGACCGGACCTGATGCCGACGAGACCGAGACCGTCGCCCCGAACAGGCCGAAGGCCCGGGCCCGCTCAGCCCCACGGAACAACTGCTGGATCAGACCGGAGTTCTGCGGCGTGAGAAGCCCCGCGGTGGCCCCCTGGACCAGGCGCGCGACGATGACCAGGGCAACGTTCGGAGCCAACCCGACGGCGGCGCTGGACACGAGAAAGCCGGCCAGGCCGATGAGCATCAACCGGCGCCGACCGTAGGCGTCGCCGAGCCGGCCGCCGGGCACGAGGGTCAGGCCGAAGGCGAGCAAGTAGCCGGACACGACCCACTGGATTGCGCTCGTCGAGGTCCCGAGACTCTGCTGCATCGACGGGATCGCCACGTTGACGATCGAGACGTCGAGCAGGGACATGAAGCCGACGACCAAGGAGACCGAGAGGATGCGCCAGCGGCGCGGGTCGGGACGCCAGTCGTCGGCATCCCGCGGACCTATGGACTCCGACGCTCGGCGGTCGACGTCCTCGGTCACACCGGCCAATCTGCCCCATCGCGTGGTCGGCCGCCCGCGGGGGCTCCCGGATCTACAGGTCGACGGCCAGGCGCAGCCCGGCGCCCAATGCCGCTCAGGCGCTGCGCCGGGACCGCTCGATCACCGTGGCCCTGAGCTGACCCAGATCGACGTCCAGCGCTGTGAGGAGCTGGATGCCCAGGCCGTCGTCGACGTCGAGCACCCCGAGCAGAACGTGTTCGGAGCCGAGCCGGTTTTGGCCGAGCGTGAGCGTCTGCCGCACGGCGCGCTCCAGGGTCTTCTTGGCGTCAGGGGAGAACGGAACGTGACCACGCTGACGCCCTCGGGTCCGACCCGCTGCGCCAACGGGGACATCGAGGGCGCCGGCCCCGAAGGTGTCCTCGACCGACCGCCGGACATCGTCGAGGTCGATGCCGAGCGTCCGTAGCGCGTCCGCATCGAGATCGACATCGGGGCTGGTCGACGTCTCGTTGAGGGCCCACCGGAGAGCGTTGGCCGTGACGCCCGCGTCCCGGAGGACCTCACCGGCAATCCCGGTGTCGTCCGCGAGGGCGATGACCAGGTGTTCGGTGCCAACCCGGTCGGCGCCGGCCTGCACGGCCTCGTCCCGCGCCTGGATGACCGTGCCCCGGGCGGAGGAGGTGAAGCGCTCGAACATGGTCAGTGCCTCCCGGGGATCGTGAGTCGTGGGCCGTGCTTCTGGTGAACCGCCTGCCGAGAGACTCCGAGCACAGCGGCGATGTCCTGCCACGACCAACCCTGCTCGCGCGCCCGGCGGACATGGAGGTACTCGAGGCGCTCGAGCAGCTCGCGCAGCGCGACGACGGCGCGGAGCCCTTCGCCGGGGTCGCCACTCGACGCGGTCGTCGCGAGCTCGGAGGCTGAAGTCATGTTCGTCAAGTTACCTTGACAACCGCCGGGCTGTCAAGGTTGCTTGACAAACTCCTGAGATGTCCCCGTGATCAGCGCAGTGGGAGCGGTGGCTGCAGCCACCACGGGCCGGGCACCACCTCGACCCGATCCACCCACTTGACCCAGTGGTAGCCGCGCCGCCCCGGAACAACGAGCCGCACCGGCGCACCATGGCCCGCGGACAACGGCACCCCGGCCATCGTTGTGGCCAGTAGCACGTCGTCGCCCAACGGGAGGCGACGCGCATACCCCGTCGCACTAGTGACCTGCACTGTCGTGCCCGGTGCGACCTCGGGAAGCAGTCGCGCGAGCCGCGTCCCGCCCCAGAGCTGGTCGGTCCACCAGCCTCCGGTGCAGTCGAGGACGGCGCCTACCTCGTCGCCGCCGTTGAGATCCGTCAGCGAAAGCTGTCGGTCGCCGGCCGGGGTCGCGAGGGTGAGTCGCCAGGCGGCCGGGTCGATGGTCGGCACCGCGTCGAGGAACCACTGCGTCACCGGCACCTCAGGAGTCCGGAACGAGCCCGTCGCGCGACGGCTGCCAGCGCGATCCAGGCCGGCGGCGGTGGCCGCTGCGGTCAGTCCCATGCCGGCCGCCGCGGCGGCGACCACTCCACTGCGCATCACAGCGCGCCGGCCCCAGTCGGTTCGCTGAACCCGGATCGGCCGTTGTACCGCGTGCACCAGCGTCAGCAGCGTGGCCACGACGCCGGCGCCGACATGCAGCTGCATCGTCGTCACCGGCAAGTCAGCGGCGGTGAGCGAGACGAGGTGCGCGACGCCGGTGAGCACGGCGAGCAGCACCACCCACAGGAGAAGGACCGACACGTCACGACCCGGTCGGCGGCGTCGCAGCCCACGCCGAATCACCGCGCCCTTCCATGGGACCAGGGCGAGCAGGCCGAGACCCAGTGTCCCGTGGAGCACCGCGATGAGGAGCACCGGCCCCTCCGAGAAGAGGAAGAGGCCGAGCCCCGACAAGGTGGCGAGCGGGACGAGGACCGCCAGCGAGAGGTTCGCCCACCGGCCGTTCATCTCCTCACGGTATGCCGCGAAGCCGCGGTCCGTGACAGGCTGCGCTCCCACGCGACGACGAGAGGAGCGGCATCGTGGCCGACGACGAGAACCGGCGCAAGGACCGAGGGGACCGGCACGACCCGGACGGGCCAGAGCGCAACGAGACCGCGACGGAACGAGCGGACCGGAACTGGAGCGAGCTCCTCCAGGAGCTCCGGGTCACCCAGACCGGACTGCAGATCCTGACTGGATTCCTCCTGACCGTGCCGTTCCAGCAACGGTTCGCCGAGCTGGCGCCGCCGCTGCGCGTCGTCTTCCTCGTCGCGCTCGGACTTGCCGTCGTGTCGACGGTGTTCGTCGTCGCGCCGGTTGCGTCGCACCGGATCCTGTTCCGTCGGCGAGCCAAGACCGAGCTGGTCTCGGCGGCCGACCGGCTGACCAAGGCGGGGCTCGCGACCCTGGCCGCCACCATCGTCGCCGTGGTGGTCCTCGTCTTCGGGTTCGTCGCTGGGACCGCCGCGGCCGTCGTGGGCGGCGTCCTCGCCGGGGCGTTCTTCGTCTTTCAGTGGGTGGTTGTGCCGTCGCGGCTGCTCGGACGGCTCGAGGAGCGCGCCGGTCGCTAGGTTCGGCCGGTCCGCAACGGGGTATGCGGCGCAGCAGGGACGTCGTCTGGAGGACAGATGCCGGGATCGTTGTCGAGGCAGGAGTACCCGGGCGCCGAACCATGGGTACCTGAGGACCACAGCATCCCGGCGCTCGAGGCAGCCGCGCCTTCGTGCCGGGGCTGCGAGCTGTACCGCGACGCGACGCAGGTCGTCATGGGTAGGGGCGACCCGCACGCCGACCTCATGCTGGTGGGTGAGCAGCCCGGCGACCAGGAAGACCGGCAGGGCAAGCCGTTCGTCGGTCCAGCAGGCCGGCTGCTCGTCGGCGCCCTGCAGGAGGCGGGAATCGAGCCGCAGCGCGCCTACGTCACCAACGCGGTCAAGCATTTCCGGTTCCAGACCAAGGGCAAGCAGCGGATCCACGCCACCCCTACCCGGTGGAACGTGACGGCCTGCGGTCCGTGGCTCCTTGCGGAGTTCGACGCGATCGAGCCTCAGGTGGTCGTCGTACTCGGCGCGACGGCTGGACAGGCGGTCTTCGGGCCGAGCTTCCGCGTTGGCGTGTCCCGAGGCCGGGCCCTCGACCCACCGGCGGCCTGGCGGGTTCCGGGTGCGCCGCCGACGTTCTTCGCGACGGTGCACCCCTCGTCGGTGCTCCGGTCGCGCAACCGCGACGAGGACCACGCGGCGCTCGTGTCCGACCTGAAGGCGGTGGCCGGCCGTCTTCCGTGAGCTCTTGTCGCTGAGCGACTCGGTGCATACCATGATCACGATAATCATGAATGCGAAGGAGCGAAGCCGATGAGCACGGACCTGGAGACGCGGATCGCTCGGCTGGAGGACACGAACGCCATCCAGGCGCTGGGAATCCTCTATGGCTACGTGATGGACGAGCGCGACGAGGACGGCATCCGCCGGATCTTCTGCGACGACGCGACGTTGCGCTCCCAGGACGGGGTGTTCGCCGCCACCGGGATGGAGGAGATCGTCACGACGTACATGGGGAGGTTCGCCGCCCTCGGCCCGACGAACCACTACAGCCACGGCCACGTGGTCCGGTTTGACGACGACAACCCCGACGTGGCCTACGGGCTTCTGGCCTCGCACGCCGAGGTGACGCGCAACGGCGTTGGTATGGTCGTGGCGCTTCGGTACAAGGACACGTACCGGCGGGACGGCGGGCAGTGGAAGTTCCAGGACCGGCTGATGTCCTACATGTACTACCTGCCGATTCCGGAGTATGCGGACGGGCTAGGCGACGGCGCCGGCAGTGTGCGCGCCTACGGTGACCACCGCCCCGCGGACTGGCCCGAGTCGCTTTACAACGGCGGCAAGCGCAACGATTGGCTCTGGGACTTTCTCGGCTGACTACTCGATCGTCCGACCAGGCCGGAACGCGGGCAGGGTGAGCGCGAGCCCGACGCTCAGGGCGACCATAACCGCGTATCCCGCGACGAGGGTGCCGGTCACGTCGTGCAGCCACCCGAGGACCACTGGTCCGGACGCCCCCACGAGAAACGCGATCATCAGCGTCATCGCACCAAGGCGTGCGGCCTGTTGCTGCGTCGACGTGTAGTCCGAGACGAGGACGAGCACGAGCGCCGCGCCGCCGCCCACGCCGAACCCGAAGAGCCCGATCGCCCACAGTGCCAACGGCATCGGTGCCAGCACCATCATCAGCACGCCGGCGCACGTCGCCACGACGGAGACCGCCAGGAGCGGCCGCCGGTCGCGGGTGAAGTCGGTGATCGTCGGCAGCGTGATCATCGCTGCTAGCTGGATCACCTGGAAGTAGGCGAAGAGTCGCGCGGCGTCCGCAACGGGCATCCCGAGCGACACGTAGTAGGGCGTGATCCACGCCAGCCCGCTGAATCCCACGACCATCTGCACCGAGGAGAACGTCGTCACCCACCAGGCCGTGGCGGACCGCCACGGTAGCCGATGGCTCACCGCGGCCCCCTCTGGCTGAACGTGGATCACGTGCCGGCGCAGCCGAGGCACGAGGACCAGCCAGGCCAGCATCGTCACCAGGGCCACGCCGCCCCACACTGCGAGCGACGGCCGCCACCCGTGCAGGAGAGTGGCAGTCGGGACCGCGACCCACGCTGCGATCGCCACACCCAGGGCCAGCCCGGTCGAGTAGATGCCGGTGGCGAGGCCTTTGATCCGAGGCAGGTGGTGCGCGATGAGCCCCGGGACGAGCGCCGAGATGGCACCCATCGCCGCGCCGGAGACCGCAGCGGACAGCAGGAGCACTCCGATGCTCGTCGCGACCAGCCGGAGCAGGCCGCCTACCGCGAGGATGCCGAGGAAGAAGGCGGTCGTCGCCTCAGATCCGAACCGCGCGGCGACCCGCTGGCCGACCGGCGCGCACAGTCCCATGAAGACCACGCTGAGCGAGATGAGCAGCCCCTGGACGGACCCCGGGATGCTGAGCTCCTCGGAGATCGGGCCCAGGAGCGGCGGGACCGACCCCAGGGCCGCGCGCAGGTTGAGTCCGATGAGGGCGACCATGACGATGAGCAGCCAAGCGGGGACCCGCCGCGACCGCGCGTCGGCGCGGACCGCCGCCACGGTCCTCGGCGTCGCGCGGGCCTCGGTCACGATGCTTCAGCGCGCCGGAGCGAGAGAGTCCGACGCCGGGCGCTCGTCCGCGATCCGCGTGCGGTAGGTCAGCAGCTGCCGGGGCAAACCGATCAGGACGACGCCGACCAGCCGGCCGGAGTTGTCGTGGTACCCGACGGCACACTCGCCCTCGAGGTCGCCCTCGAGGACGCGGACGTCGTCCAGCCCGAGGTGCGGCATTCCCAGCGACTGGAACCGCACCCCCCACTGATCAGTCCAGAACGTGGGCATGGGCAGGAACGGGGTCTCCGGTTCGGTTTCCCCGGCCAGCCCCGCCAGGAGGCTGCGGGCCGCATGGGCGGCGATCTCGGTGGGCCAGTTCCAGTGCTCGATCCGCACCGTGCTGAAGCCCGGGACCGGGAACCGCGCCACATCGCCGAGGGCCACGACATCGAGGACCGGTCGGCCGTCGCGGAGCGGGTGGAGGGCCCGGTCGCACGCCACTCCGTCGACCAGGTCCAGACCGTTGCCGTCCAGCCACTCCACGTGTGGAACGGCACCGACGGCCTCGACGACCACATCGGCCGGCAGCGTCGTCCCGTCGTCCAGCTCGACCCGCTCCGGAGCCACGTCGCCATGAATCGCGGCCACCGAGCGCCCGAGGTGGAACCTCACGCCCTGTTCCTCGTGCCGCCGCTGTGCCTCGGCCCCGACCACAGGACCGAGCGCGCGGACCAGCGGAACCGGCAACGGGTCGACCACATGCACTTCGCAGCCGAGCTGGGTCGCCGTCGCCGCGACTTCCGTGCCGACGAAGCCGGCGCCGAGCACGACGACGCGCCGGCCAGGCTGCAGGGCATCGTGCAGCGCGGCGGCGTCGTCGACGGTTCGGATCCCGTGTCGCCATTCCAGCGGCGCCTGGAGGGGGAGCCGGCGGGTCCCCACGCCGGTCGCAACCACCAACCCCCGGTATGCGAGAACCTCGCGGGCCGAGGGCGCGTCCAGCGTCACCGTGTGCGCGTCGAGGTCGGCGGCGACCACGGACTCCCCGAGCCGCCAGGTGACGTCGGCCGTGCTGGCCCGCTGCCGGAAGTGCAGCACCGCGGCGTCGACGCCGTTCTTCAGCGCCTCCTTCGTCAGCGGCGGCCGGTTGTAGGGCGGGTGGATCTCGCGACCCACCACGACGATGGCATCGGTGTAGCCCGCGGCCCGCAGTTGTTCGGCGGTGCGCAGTCCGGCCAGGCCCGCACCGACCACGACGATGGGGTCGGTCATGGGAAGACGCCTTCCCGTTCGGGCACGGCCTCGATCCGGTCTGCGGCGGACGCCGCGGCCCGGCCGGCCCGGTAGCCGAAGACCAGGGCCGGCCCCAACGTGCCACCGGCGCCGCCGTAGACCATGCCGGTGGGCGCCGCCATCGCGTTGCCGGCGGCATACAGCCCCGGGATGACGCCGCCGTCGACGTCGAGCACCTCCCCGTCGACGGTGGTGAGCGGTCCACCCTTGGTTCCGAGCGCCGACCCCACCAGCTCGACGGCGTAGAACGGGCCGTGGTCTATGGAGCCCAGCGTCGCTGCCACACCTGGGTAGTGGCTCCGGTCCCCGCACCAGCCGTCGTAGGCGCTGTCGCCGCGGCCGAAGTCGTCGTCGTGCCCAGCGGCTACCAGTCCGTTCCACCGCGTCACGGTCTCGGCGAGGGCGCTGGCGGAGATCCCGAGCCGGTCGGCAAGGTCCTCCAGCGTGTCCGCCCGGGTGAGCCAGTCGGGCGCCGGGCCGCCGGGTCCGGTCCCGAAGCCGCCGTACGCGTCGACGAACCCCTGGTCGAAGACCAGCCAGCACGGCTGGTTCAGGTAGTCGAAGCTGCCGGGGTCGAAGGTGTGGAACGCGCCGCCGAGCGCGTTGTAGTTCGCCGCCTCATTGGTGAACCGGCGTCCCGCCCGGTTGACGACGATCGACCGGGGCAGGGTCCGCTCGCGCAGGACGAGCTGGACGTTGCTTCCGCCGTCCGGCCGCCGACCCGGCAGGCGGACCACCGGGACCCACCACGCTTCTCGCATCATGCCGAGGGCCGCACCCACCCGCATCGCCATGCGTAGCCCGTCGCCGGTGTTGGACGGGACGCCGGCCGGCTCGCGCATCGGGCCGCGCAGGAAGGCGGCGACCAGATCTCGGTCGTACTCGAACCCGCCCGTCGCGATGATCATCGCCCCAGCCTTGAGGACCGACCGACCACTGGCGGCCTCGAGCTCGACGCCCGTGACCTGGCCGTCCTCGGTGAGCAAACGGACCGCGCGCGCACCGGTCGTCGGCACCACGCCACGGTCCAAGCAGCCGCGAAGGAGACCGGCGACCAAGGCCCTGCCGAGGCCCTCGATATGACCGGCGCGCCGCTCAGCCTCGACCTCAGGAGGGAGCACGCCGGTGCCGCCCCCCACCGGGGTCTCGGTGACCCGCATCGGCCGTGGTGTGCCGACCATGCGCGAGTCCCAGCCCGGCAGCCGGTCGAAGGAGAACAGCTCGGGTTCGAGGGACCGGCCGCCGGACGGCTTCCCACCCGGGTGCTCGGGGTGGTAGTCCGGGAACCCGGGCACCAGCCGCAGCGTCAACGGAGTCTTCGTCCGCAGCCACTCCACGACCTCGTCGCCGGTGTCGACGAACGCGCGGGCCATCTCCGGCCGGATGAGCCCGTGGGACAGCGACTCGAGGTAGGCCAGGGCCTCCTCCCGTGAGTCGGCCGCCCCCGCCGCGGCCGCCACCGAGGTCGCCGGGATCCACGCCACGCCACTGGAGAGCGCCGTGGTCCCACCGACCCGGTCAGCCTTCTCGACCACGGCGACCGAGGCACCGGCGTCCGCCGCGGCGAGCGCCGCCACCAGGCCGGCTGCTCCGGTACCCAGCACGACCACGTCGACCGGCCGCACCCAGGGAATGGAGTCCGCAGCCGGCGGCGCAGAAGGGGGGACGGGCATACGTCAGCGTCAGTAGGCGACAGCCGGCGCATCGGCACCGGTCAGCCGCCGCGGGCCGGGCGTGAACGTGGCCGGGATTCGTTGGTACCCGGTGTTCGTCCCTTGGTGGGGGTACGGCTCGAGCGCGTCGACGTCGACGACGTAGTCCGGCATCCTCTCCAGGATCTGGCTCAGCAGCTCCTTGGCCATCAGGCGGCCGAGGTTGGAGCCGGCGCAGCGGTGCACGCCGATCCCGAACGCCGTGTGCCGGTTGGGCCAGCGCCGAATGTCGAGCTGGTCCGGGTTGTCGAACTGCTGGCTGTCGCGGTTGGCAGAGTTCCACGCCAGCAGCGCCCGGTCGCCGACCTTCATCGGGCATCCGAGGAACTCGGTGTCTTCGACGACCGTTCGGGCCAGGGCCTGCGTGGGTGAGAAGTAGCGGAGGAACTCCTCGATCGCCTTGTCCAGCAAGGATGGGTCGTCGATGAGTTCCTGCCGTACGTCAGGGTTCTTGTAGAGCCACACCACCGTGTTGCTCACCAAGGACGCCGTCGTGCCCACGCCGCCGGCAAGGAGCAGGTCCACGATCGAGAACACCTCGTCGTCGGTGACGGGCCGGTCGTCGACCTCCTGCTGGACGAGGTAGCTGATGATGTCGTCCTGCGGGTTCTCGCGCCGGGAGCGGATGACCTCCCAGGTCTTCTCGTTGATGTACGGGAAGTCGACCTCGACAGCCTGGCGGTACTGATCAGATCCGGGGACCGCGGCCAGCACCGCGTGGTGCGCCGACGCATACCGGCGCCAGTCTTTGACGTCGAGACCCAGCCAGTCGACCGTGACCAGGGAAGGCACGCCGATGACCGAGGTCATGTCGCACTCGCCGGTCTCGATGACCTGGTCGATGAAGTAGGTGACGTAGTGCTCGACCATGCCCTTCATGCGCTCGACCGCAGCCGGCGCCGTGATGGGGTTGATGAGCTTGCGCCACTTGCGGAAGTTCGGCGGGTCGATCTCGATGGGGATGTGGAAGTGCATGGGGGTCTTGGGGATGACGACCGAGAGGCCCTCGCCTCCGTAGCTGTTGCGCTCGGACGAGAAGATCTCGTCGTGGCGCGCCGCCTCGAAGACCGCCTGATAACTCGAGAGGACCCAGTAGCCTCCATGCGCCTCTGACCATGCGACCGGGGCCTGCTCCCGCAGTGCCCGGTAGGACCCGACTGGGTCGGCGGAGTGCTCCTCGGAGTTGTGGTCGAAGTGGACCACCGGGCAACGGCCGGACTCTGTCATCGCTGCTCGCCTCTCACGGGTTCCCAATTAGGTGATCATGGTTATACTAGATCCGGCCAATGTCAATGTCGCTGTGCACACGCCAGGGAGGCTCCCGATGCAGGTACGTGTCGACGAGGAACGCTGTCAGGGACACGGCCTGTGCCGCCTCAGCGCACCGGACATCTTCTTCGCGCGCGAGGAGGACGGACACGCCTACGTCCTCAGCGAGACGGTGCCCGCGGGGCATGAGGACGAGACGCAGCTCGCCGCGGACAGCTGCCCTGAGCTCGCCATAGAGGTCGACTGACGTATGCGTCGGCGCGCTTCCCCCGGGACGCTCGCCATCGGGTCGGGATCGGCCTATGCGAACGACCGGCTGGCCCCGGCCGCCGCGATGGCCGACAGCGGCCGGGTAACTTATCTCGGTTTCGACTGCCTCGCTGAGCGCACGATGGCGCTGGCTCACGTCCGGCGTCGGCGCAACCCAGCCGCCGGCCAGGACGAGCGGATCGGGCGGCTCGTCCCACTGCTGAGGGGGTATCTAGCGGCGGGCGGCCGCGTGGTCGGCAACTTCGGCGCCGCCAACCCGGACGCCGCGGTCGGTGACTTCGTCGACGGGCTGCGGGCCGTGGGGCTGTCCGGCATTCGGCTCGGGGTCATCCGCGGCGACGACGTCCTCGACTTGGTGCTTGCACAGGACGCCGCGCTGCCCGAACTGGACACGACGGTCGGGGCGCTCGGCGACCGGGTGGTGTCCGCCAACGCCTACATCGGTGCGGAGCCGATCGTCGACTGCCTCCGCGACGAGGCCCAGATCACCGTCGGCGGCCGGCTGGCCGACCCGTCGCTATTCGTCGGGCCGATCTGCCACGAGCTCGGCTGGTCGCTCGACGACTGGGATGCCGTCGGCCACGCGACCATGGTCGGCCACCTCCTCGAGTGCGGTGTCCACAGCACGGGCGGCAACTTCGAGGACCCGCCCTACCGCGTCGTGCGCGACCCGCACCGCCTCGGGTTTCCGTTGGCCGAGGTCAGCGCGGGCGCAGCCGTCATCACCAAGCTGGACGGCACCGGCGGTGCGGTCGACGAGCGGACCATGAAGACGCAGCTGTACTACGAGATCCATGACCCGCGGACCTACCTCACCCCCGACGTGACGGCCGACTTCTCGCAGGTGCGTGTCGAAGACCTCGGCGGCGACCGGGTCCGGCTGTCGGGTGCCCGGGGTCGCGAGTGGCCGGCCACCCTCAAGGTGCTGGTCGGTGTTGACCAGGGGTACCGCGCCACCGGCGAGATCTCCTACGGCGGTCCGGGCTGCCTCGAACGCGCACGACGGGCCGAGGAGATCTTGCGCGCGCATCTCGATGAGCTGCTCGGTCCTTCAGACGAGGCGCGTATCGACCTGCAGGGCCTGAATTCACTCTTCGGCGACAAGGAGGCCGCCGCATACCCGACCGAGGTCCGTCTTCGGTTGGCCGTGCGCACCGAGCTCGAGGAGCTGGCCCGGGACGCGGCCCACGAGGTCGAGCTGCTCTACTTCGGCCCGGCCGGGGGTGGCGGCGTCGTGACCTCGGTCGTCCCGGCGCTCGGCGTGACCCCGGCCTACGTCGCGCGCGAGCTGGTTGCTCTGGAAACCGAGGTGGTGACCTCGTGAGACTCCGCGAGATCGCCTACAGCCGATCCGGCGACAAGGGCGACGTCAGCAACATCTGCGTCTTCGTCGACGACCCGGCCGACTACCCGTTGCTCGTCGAGCGGGTCACCGCCGAACGAATACGTGCGCACTTCGGTGGGTTGGTGGAGGGAGACGTGGTCCGGTACGAGCTGCCCAACGTCCACGGCCTGAACTTCGTTCTCGACCGCGCGCTGGGCGGCGGTGTCTCGATGACGCTGCGGGTCGACCCGCACGGCAAGTCGTTCCAGTCGCACGTCCTCGACCTGGAGGTCTGAGGTGCGCTCGGTCGAGGAGCTCTCCGCCGCAACGGTGTTCGTTGACGGCCGCTGGTCGGCCGGCGACGGCGAGGAATATGCCTCGGTCGACCCGAGCCGCGGCACCGCCTTCGCCTTGTGGCGGCTCGCCACCGTCGACCAGGCGGATGCCGCGGTTGCCGCGGCCCGGACCACCTTCGGGGCGTGGAGCCGAACCGAACCGCGGGAGCGGGCCGGGGTGTTACGCCGATTCGCCGACCTGCTGGAGAAGCACCACGAGGAGCTCGCCCAGCTCGTCGTCACCGAGGTGGGCTCGCCCATCTCGCTGGCCCGCACCTTGCAGACGGCGACCCCGGTGGCCAACCTCCGGTGGGCCGCGGACGTCGCCGAGTCGGGCCCGCGCGGCGGCTACCGCGAACGGCTCACTCCGCTCGAGGGACCGGCGCGGGCCGAGAGCGAGCTGCTGCGCGTGCCGATCGGCGTCGTCGCCGCCGTTACGCCGTACAACTACCCGGTCAACATGATCGCCTGGAAGGTCGGCCCCGCGCTCGCGGCCGGGTGCACCGTCGTCCTCTTGCCGTCGCCGCGCGGAGCCCTGTGTTCCGTGGCCGTCGTCCGGTTGGCCGAGGAGGCTGGCGTGCCGCCGGGGGTGCTCAACCTCGTCCCCGGCGGGCCGGACGTCGGGCAGCGGCTCAGCGCGCACCCGGACGTCGACCTGGTTTCGTTCACCGGGTCCAACGCGGTCGGTGCCGCCGTCGCCCAAGCCGCGGCGCCCTCTCACAAGAAGGTGGTCCTCGAGCTCGGCGGCAAGTCGCCGACCGTCGTCCTGCCCGGCGCGGACCTCGATCGCGCCGTCGGACCGTCGCTACTCCGGTTCTGCCGGAACGCCGGCCAGGGCTGCGGGGCGACGACGCGGATCCTCGTCCATCGAAGTCAATACGACGCGTTCGTCCAGGCCGCTGTTGCGTTCCTCTGCGAGCGAGTCCCCGTCGGAGACCCGCGAGAGGAGTCGACCGAGGTCGGCCCGCTCATCAGCGACGAGCATCGGCACCGGGTCGAGGGCTACCTCAACCGAGCCGTGGACGGCGGAGCAACGATCCTCACGGGCGGCCGCCGCCCGGATCTCCCCGGCTATTACCTGGAACCGACGCTCGTGGCAGACGTTGAATCCGGCGACGAGATCTGCCAGGACGAGCTGTTCGCCCCGGTTGCGACGATCGCCGCCTATGACAGCCTCGAGGAGGCAGTCGACATCGCGAACGACAGCCGGTACGGCCTCAACGCCCTCGTCTGGGGCGATCCCGACGTAGCCCGGGCCGTCGCACTCCGACTGGAGACAGGGACGGTGGCGATCAACGGAGGTGGCGGCGCTCGACCGGACGTGCCCTGGACCGGCTTCAAGCAGTCCGGCGTCGGCAGCGAGATGGGGATGGACGGGTTCGCCGAGTTCTTCACCGTCCGGCACCTTCAGTGGCCGGAGGGGTGAACCGCAGGGGGCTGGTCCCGAGCCTCGGCCGTGATGTCGGCTGGCTCATCGAGCGCTGGGCCGAGCTCGGCGCCCATCGGCCGTTCCTCAGCTGGGTTCCGTTCGACGGCGACCCGCTGACGTGGACGCGCGGCGAGTTCGCCGCCGACGTCCGGGCCTTCGCGGCCGGGCTCGCCGTCCGCGGCGTCCGCCCCCGCGACCGGGTCGCGCTGGTCCTGCCCAACTGCCCCGAGTTCCTTCTCGCCTGGTCGGCGATCGCCTCTCTCGGTGCCGTCGCGGTATGTCTCGACTCGCGAGCCACCCGCGACGACCTCGCCTACGTCGCCGGTCACAGCGGCCCCCGGGCGGTGGTCGCCGCCGACGCGACGGCGACTATAGCCGGGCATGCGATGCCCGCCGCGGAGGTCCTTGACGTGTCGGAGCTCGGCGCGAACCGGCATACCCTGCGACGGTTCTCGGCCGACCCCCGAGCGCTGGCACCAGTCGCGCACGACGCACCCGCGTCGATCCAGTACACCTCAGGCACGACCGCACGACCCAAGGCGGTCGTCTGGAGTCAGGCGAACTGTCTCTGGGCCGGCCAGGTTGGCGCGGCCCACCAGGGCCTCACCAGCGCTGACGTCAATCTCCTGCACCTGCCGCTGTTCCACACGAACGGCCTCTCGTACTCATTCCTCTCCAGCCTCTGGTCGGGCGGCCAGGTGGTGCTGGTCCCGCGGTTCTCGGCGTCCCGGTTCTGGGACGTGTCGATGCGGTATACGGCGACGTGGACCTCGGTGGTGTCGTTTTGTATTCGCGCCCTCGCCAGTCAGGAGGCGCCGGCCGGACACGCATACCGGGGCTGGGGGAGCAGCGCGACCCTCGCCCCCTCGCCGACCACCGGAGGAGTTCCGGTGATCGGCTGGTTTGGGATGACCGAAACGGTGAGCCACCCGGTCGTCGGCAGCCTCACTCACCCGGATGCCGAGGGAACGATGGGGCGACCGGCTCCGGAGTATGCCGTGTCGGTGGTCGACGAGGACCTGAGTCCGGTTGCGCCGGGTGAGATCGGCGAGCTGCTGGTTCGCGGCGAACGCGGCGTCTCCCTGTTCACGGAGTACCTCGGTGACCCCGCCGCCACGGCGCGGGCGTTCACCAACGACGGCTGGTTCCGGACCGGCGACCGCGTGCGGCACGAGGAGTCGGGCGCTCTGACCTTCGTCGAGCGGGACAAGGATGTCCTCAAGGTCGGCGGCGAGAACGTTGGCGCCCCGGAGATCGAGCGAGTCCTGCGCGCGGTCGCGGGCGTTCGCGAGGTGGCGGTGGTCGGTCGACCCGATCCGATGCTCGGCGAGGTCCCCGTCGCGTTCGTGAC
>JBKPQA010000107.1:0-3443 GCA_046733835.1 Actinomycetota bacterium | reverse complement strand
CCGCATACAGGCGAATGCAGATCCCGTCGGCGAGCCGGCCGCACCGCCCGGCGCGCTGGTTGGCGCTGGCCTGACTGATCGGCTCTATCGGAAGTCGCTGGACCTTGGTCCGCTGGCTGTACCGCGAGATTCGAGCTGTGCCCGTGTCGACGACGTAGCGGATGCCGGGGACGGTCAAGGACGTCTCGGCGACGTTGGTGGCCAAGACGATCCGACGACCGTCGTGTCGTGAGAAGACCCGGTGCTGCTCCGCGGCGGAGAGCCGGCCGAAGAGCGGGAGGACCTCCGTGGCCGGCAGCTCCAGCGCGGTGAGCGCCTCGGCGGCGTCGCGGATCTCACGCTCGCCCGACAGAAACACCAGAATGTCCTGGCTGCCGCCGTCGCGTGACGGCGACCGTGGCGACTCGGTCCACAGCTCCTCGACCGCCTCGACGATTCCCGTGACCTGGTCGAGCGGCTCCTCGTCTTCGCGGTCGAGCGGCCGGTAGCGCACCTCCACGGGGTAGGTGCGCCCCGAGACCTCGAGGACGGGAACCGGTCGACCGGGCGCCGCGAAGTGGTCGGCGAACCGCTGCGGATCGATGGTCGCCGACGTAATGACGACCTTCAGGTCCGGACGGCGCGGCAGCAGCCGCTTCAGGTAGCCGAGGAGGAAATCGACGTTGAGGCTCCGCTCGTGGGCCTCGTCGAGGATGATCGTGTCGTACCGGCGCAGATCACGGTCGCGCTGCAGCTCGGCCAGCAGGATTCCGTCGGTCATGACCTTGACCAGGGTGTCCCGCGACGAGTGGTCGGCGAACCGCACCTGGTACCCGACCACACCGCCCAGCTCCACGCCGAGCTCCTCGGCGACCCGCTCGGCCACGGCACGGGCAGCGATGCGCCGCGGCTGCGTGTGGCCGATGGTTCCCTCGACGCCCCGACCGAGCTCCAGGCAGATCTTCGGAAGCTGCGTGGTCTTCCCCGAACCGGTCTCGCCGGCGATGACGACGACCGAATGGTCCCGGATGGCGGCGGCAATCTCCTCACGGCGGTCGACAACGGGCAGGTCCTCGGGATACCTGATGTCCGGAACCAGGGCCTGGCGCGCCGCCACCCGCTCGGTGGTGACGGCGGTACGGGCGGAGCGCCCGCGGCGGACCGCGGGCTGTTCCGACATATGGCCCACGATAGGCGGGCAAAAAACCTCTCCGTCGAGGCTGTCGATCCGCGAGGGTGAGCCGCGTAGATGTGGTGTCAGCGCACCATTCGGTGCATCGCAACGTCCTCAAGGAGAGCTCCCCATGAAGTACGTCCTGATGTACAGCAACCGTCCTGACCTCCTCGAAGCTGTTCCCGAGGAGCGCCGGGCAGAGGTGTACGGCCAGATCTTCCAGTGGTTCGAGACCCACGCGTCGGCTTTCGTCGACTCCGGCGCCGAGCTGCAAGGACCGGAGACCGCGACAACGGTGAAGACCGGCGAGAACGGCTCCCCGGTCGTCGTCGACGGACCCTTCTCCGAGGCCAAAGAGGCCATCGGCGGGTTCAGCGTCATCGACGTCGACAACCTCGACGCCGCCCTGGATCTGGCCAGGTCGTGGCCGTCACTGGGGATGCCCGGCATCGCGGTCGAGGTCCGGCCCATCATCGACCACTCGACGGACTGAGCGGTCTTCACGAAAGCCCCCACGGTGGCCGGCCCGGACGCCGACGCGCGACTCACGGACGCGGTCCGTCACGAGGCTGGGCCGGTCATCGCCGCCCTGCATCGCCTCACCGGTGACTTCGACGTCGCTGAAGAGGCGGTGCAGGACGCGCTCGTCTCAGCCGTGGCGGCGTGGCGCCGGGACGGTCCGCCGCCGAACCCAGGAGCGTGGCTCACCGTCACCGCCCGGCGCAAGGCGATCGACCGGCTCCGTCGCGAGGCGGCTCGCGGCCGGCTCGCCGCCGCCGCCGCGGCGGACCGGGTCTCCCAGGCCGGCCCGCCGGTCGTAGACGCGACGCTGTTCGCCGACACATTCGCTAATACGGACGAACGGGTGGCCATGCTCTTCGGCTGTTGTCACCCCGCCCTTGCCGTGGAGGTCCGGCTGGCCCTGACCCTCCGGTCGGTCGCTGGTCTCACGACTGACCAGGTGGCCAGGGCGTTCCTCGTGCCCGAGTCGACGCTCGCCCAGCGCATTGTCCGCGCGAAGCGCAAGATCGTCGCCACCGGAATCCGCATGGAGGTCCCGACGACCGGCCTCGCGGCCCGGCTCGACGACGTCCTCACCGTCGTCTACCTCACCTACAACGCCGGGTTCGTCGACGCCGCCTCTCGCGGCCTCGCCGAGGACGCCGTCTGGTTGGCCCAGGTCCTGACGACTGGTCTGCCGGATGAGCCGGAAGCATGGGGACTGTTGGCTCTACTCACCCTGCAGGAGTCCCGGGCCGCCGCCCGGTTCGGCCCCAACGGCGAGCTGGTCCTCCTGGCTGACCAGGACCGGGCTCGGTGGGACCATCCGGCGATCGCCCGTGCCGAGCGGTACCTCGAACGGGCGGCGGTGTGGCGGCGCCCAGGCCGGTTCCAGCTCCAAGCGGCCATCGCGGCGTGCCATGCCAGCGCGCCAACGTATGCGGAGACGGACTGGCTGCAGATCCTCACCCTCTATGACCTGCTCCTGCGTCACGACCGGTCCCCGGTGGTGCGCCTCAACCGGGCGGTCGCCCTCGCCGAATGCGTCGACCCCGGCGCGGCACTCGACGAGGTGGAGGCCCTCGGCGGTGAGCTCGACGCATACCATCTCTGGCACGCGACCCGGGCCGACCTCCTGCGCCGCCTCGGCCGCGAGGACGCCGCCTCAGAGGCGAACCGGCGCGCGCTCGACCTCGCCGCCATCCCGGCCGAACGAGCCCTGCTGCGTGACCGGTTGGCCACCTGAAGGTCAGCTGGCGGTCGCGCGTTGCGTGGCGGCGTGCATGTGACGGTGACCCACTCGTTCGTACCCGATGACCGGGACCAGCAGTGACGCCGCGACGACGACCAAGCAGAGCGGCATACGGACTCCCAGGGCAGCCATCAGGACCGCACCGGCGAGGACCGCCATGGTGCCCACCGTCACCCAGATGTGGAACCCGTCGAACTCCCCCACCAACAGTGAGTAGAGCGCGAGGATCGCGATCACATAGAGCCCCACCGGGACAGCGACGGAGAGAACGGCACCGAGCGCGCTGATGTGCGTGTCGTCCTCGAGGCGCAGGGCGGCGACGTGCAGCCCCGCGCCGGTCGCGATGATCGCGGCGAAGACGACGATCTGCCCATAGCCCCAGACGAACCCGCGCTCGCGGTGCACACTCAGGACCTCTCCCGACGGGACTGTGAAGTACGTCCACCACATCCCGAAGGTCAGCGCGATGCCTGCGGCGCCGACGAAGAGGACGTCGGAGGTGATCCCGCCGGCGGCGTCCTCGACCGAGGACAGGGC
>JBKPQA010000106.1:0-5630 GCA_046733835.1 Actinomycetota bacterium | reverse complement strand
GTGCGCGGCACGGGCGTCAGGAGTCGACGGCGTCCAACCAGTCGACGATGGCAGCGCTGACTCGATCGGGCGCCTCCTCGGTGAGGAAGTGGCCGGCGCCATCGACAAGCGAGAACGTGTACGGACCGGTCACGTAGTCCGCCGACCCGGTCGTGCGGTCGGCCAGCACACACCCGTCCTCCGTCCCCTGGAGGTGGAGGACCGGCAACGTGATCGACCCCCTAATTCGCCGATTGAACAACGGACCGTCCTGGCGTAGCTGGCTCCGCCCGAACCAGCGATAGTGCTCCGCCGCGGAGTGAGCCACGAAGGGCAGGGCCATGGCGTTGCCGTACCGTTCCACGTCCTCCGGCGTCGGGTACTCACCGAACGGGGAAGCCCACGCCCGCAAGATCTCCGCCACGTAGGCGTGGTCCCTGGTCATCTCCCGCTCGGGCACGAAGGGTCGCTGGAGGTCGACGAGGTACCGGCTCGCGTGCCGCTGCTGCCGACTCAGGATGGACGCGCGTCGCATGACACGCGGGTGCGGCATTGACAGCGACCCGACCGCCCGCACCACATCGGGCTGCAGGTAGGGCATCGACCACGCGATGAACCCGCCCAGCCCCTGCCCGATCACGATCGCGTCGTCTTCGCCGAGCGACCGCACGACCGTGGCAGCGTCCTCGGCCCCGGTGTAGGTGCTGTAGCCCCGCGGCGGCTTGTCGCTCGCGCCGTACCCACGCAGGTCCATGGACACCGCCCGCCACCCGGCGTCGGCGAGCGCCGCCATCTGGTGCCGCCACGTGTACCAGAACTGCGGAAACCCATGCATGAGCAGCACCATTGGGCCGTCCCCGAGCTCCGCGACGTGGAACCGGGCACCGTTAGCCGCGACGAGGCGGTGGTGCCACGGCCCGTCGAGGAGCACCGATGCGGCGTCCAGGCTCACGCTCGTCACGTCGGCGCCGGGCGAGCGACACCCGCAGCCGATGTCCCGAGGCGGTCAACCCCCGAGCGGCGGGTCACCGATCGGTCGGCCGCTCGTCGAGCGCGACCTGGGCGTTGGGCGCCGGAACGGCTTTGGCGTGCTCGGCGCCCGCCGAGGCGGAGAGCTTGAGTGCGTCGGCCGTCTCCTGCGCCTGGGCGATTGCCCGCTCCGGGCGGGGGTTCACCTGATTGAGGGCCCTGCGTCCGATCAGCGCGAGGATCGCCGTCACGATGAAGAGGACCACAGCCATGATGAGGAACCCCGCCCACGCCGGCAGCCAGATGGCGATCACCAGCGACAGGGCGATGAAGAGCAGGCCCAGCCCGTAGAGCGCGAGCACCCCGGCGGTGGCGAGCATGCCGGCGCCCTTTCCGGCGATGCCGAGCTGCGAGGTGATCTCGGTCTTGGCTAGCTCGATTTCCTTGCGGACGATGAACCGCAGGTCGTCGGTGACTTGGGCGACGAGCTGCCCGATCGTGCGCTCCTGCGACTGCCGCAGGTCGGTGGGCACGGGCCGGGTCGCGTCGTGGTCGGTCGTCATCAGGCCTCCGGGAGCGTATGCGTGTTGTCCGGGCGCGCTCGGGGCTGAACACGCGTACTCGGTCGTCAGGAGCCTATCGCCGGGTCGCGCCTGCCGTAGACGTCAGTGACCCCGTGCGCGTCGCGTCGAAGTCCCGAGCCATGGCTCCGAGACACCAACCGCCGGGGCCACTCGAGAACGCTCACGAGAGGAATGCGTCAGCACGGGCTCCGGGCGGTTCAATAGGGGCTATGAGCAACGCCGTGGCGGACGTGTACGGCGCGTGCACGGACGATCCCGAAGGTCACGGCCGCGAGACGACGGTCTTCGATGCGATCCACGCGAAGATCAGCCCGCGCAGTGAGGTGCTGCGGCTGCTGCCGCACCGGGAGCGGCGGATGGTCGGCGCCTGGTGCTTCGTCGACCTGTACGGTCCGCGGCCGGTCCGGCCTGGCGAGGGCGACGCCATGCACGTAGCTCCGCATCCGCATACCGGCCTGCAGACCGTGTCGTGGCTCGTCGCCGGCGAGGTGACCCACCGCGACTCTCTCGGGACCACCGCGCAGGTGGTCCCTGGACGGGTGGCGGTGATGACCGCCGGAGACGGCATATCCCACTCCGAGGACGTGCTGCCTCGAGCGGACGAGGGAGTGCTCCATGGCGCGCAGCTGTGGGTCGCGCTGCCGGAGGCGGAGCGGCATCGCGGGCGCGATTTCGTCCTCCACGAGCCGGCACCGTTCCTGGAGGCGGAGGGTGTGCTCGCCCGGGTGTTCGTCGGATCCCTGGGCGGGGTCACCGCCGGAGCGCAGGCGTACACCCCGCTGGTCGGTGCGGAGCTGACACCGCACGGCGAGGGGCCGGCGCGGTTGCCGCTCGAACCCGCACACGAGCACGTCCTCGTGCCGCTGGCCGGCTCCGCGACAGTCGAGGGGACCTCGGTCTCGCACGGGCAGGCGATGTACCTGGGGGTGGACCGTTCGCAACTCGAGCTCGGCCTGTCGCCCGACGCGCGGGTGCTCCTGCTCGGTGGTGAGCCGTTCGCCGAGGAGATCGTCATGTGGTGGAACTTCGTCGCCCGGACTCATGACGAGGTCGAGCGAGCCCGCGCGCAGTGGAACGTCGGTGGCGATCCCCGGTTCGGCGAGGTCGAGCACTATCCGACCGACGAGCGGCTTGCGGCGCCGCCGTTGCCCAACGTGCGACTTCAGGCGCGGGGGCGAGTCTCCTCGCGCGCACCAAGGGGCGACCGCTGAAGCGGCTGCTGAGGCGGGTGCCTGCGGCGGCTTGGCGGCGCGGCGTCCGGGTCACGGTGACCGCGATCGGGGTCTTCTACGGCTGCCGGTACGGGCTCGGCGACCCCACGATGGCCCTGTATGCGGTGTTCGCGGTCCTCGCGTTCTCCCTCCTGTCGCAGACGTCGGGACCGCCCGCGGTGCGGACTCGAACGCTGTTGGCCTGCTTGGGGTTCGGGCTCGTCGACGTCACGATCGCCACCTACGCCGCTGTGAACACGTGGGTCGCCGTGGTCACGATGTTCGTCTTCGGATTCCTCGTGTCGTTCGCCGGGGTATGCGGGGTCCGGGTCAGCGAGGTGTCGACCGGACTGCAGCTGCTCTTCATCCTCCCCTCGTTGCCGCCCTTCGACCCGGGGTCACTGGGCTCGCGGCTGATCGGGCTGACCATCGGGATGGTCGCCCTGATCATCACCGACCGTGTGCTGCTACCGGAGCCGGGGCCACCCAGCTTCGCCTCCCGGCTCGCGGAGGCCACGGAGAAGGCTCGGGCGCTCGCTGCCGGCATTGTCGACGCCTGCCGCGGAGGCGGATTGATGACGAGCGACGAGCTGGACCGGTTGGCCGCGGAGGTGAAGACGGCGGCGACCGGCATTCGGCTCGACCAAGTCCCCCTGGCCGAACGCCCTTCTGCACCAACGCGACTCGAGCGTGGGCTGACCGACGCCACCGGCGCGCTCCGGGCGGCGTCCTACCGGCTCCTGGTCCTCCGGTCCGAGGTGCGCGACGATCCGGACGACCTGCCCGTCCCGGTCGTGGCGGCGGTCGAGTCGACCCTCACGGACGTGCGTAAGGCCCTCGTTGGGCAGGGTCCGGCACCCTCGACCGACGCGCTCGCCGCGGCCCTGGAGTCGGAGCGTGAGCTCTGGCGCGCGGTCCTCGCCGACGACTCCGGCGCGGCGGACGCCGGTGAGGTGCGCCCCCTGCGGGGGGCGGCCACGCTGGTGGCGACGATCCAGGCGGCCGACAGCGCGCGCGGCGTGGTCCTGGCGCTGAGAGCGGGGTTCGGGGCATCCGTCCCGGCCGACGACTCGGGCCCCAACGAACCGTTCTGGTACGCGCACGGGTCGGCGTTCGCCTTGATCTGGCACCGGGTTCGGCAGAACCTCACGGTCCGATCGGTGGAGTTCCAGAACGCCCTCCGCCTCGCGGCCGGGCTCGCGGTGGCGCGGTTCGTCGCGGGCGAGTTTGGACTGTCCCACGGCCTTTGGGTCCTGCTGGCGACGCTGACCCTGACCCGGACGTCGGTCCGGGCGACCCGGGGCGCCCTGAAGCCGGCGCTGGTCGGGACGGTCATCGGTGTCGTCTTGGCCGGGTTGCTGCTGCTGTTCGCCGGGTCGACGGCGGCGGCTTACGTCGTGGTGATGCCGATCGCGCTGTTCGCCGCCGTACTGGCCGGACCCACCGTCGGGCCGATCGGCACCCAGGCGGCGTTCACGCTGGTTGTGGCGTGCCTGTTCAGCCAGGTGGCTCCGCCGACGCTCGAGCTGGCCAGGGACCGGCTCGTCGACGTGCTGGTGGGTGCGGCGGTTGGGGTCGCGGTCGGCGTGCTGGCGTGGCCGCGCGGCGGCCAGGCCGAGCTGCGTCGGGCCGGTTCCCGGTGTCTGTCCGCCGCGGCGGACTGCGTCGACACGACAGCGGACTGGATCGTGGCGACCTGCCCGGCGGACGCTCTGGACGCCCGCCTCCACGAGGCGCGGGTGGCATTGGCCTTCTACGACGGGACCTATGCGCAGTACCGCAGTGAACCGGTCGACGCCCACGACTCCACCGACTGGCTCATCGTTGGCGTCGTCACGGCGCGGGCGGCCAACGGTGCTGCCGCGGCGGCTCGCTGGGCCGAGCAACGGGGCGCCTTGCCCTGGGAGGACGTTCGCGCCGACCTGGAGACGGCCGCCCGGAGGATCGCCGACGAGTTCCGGTCCGCGGCGCACCGGGTGGCCACACCCAGTGAGACGGTCTCCAGCGGCAGCCGGGCGACGCTGCGCGAGGCGGATCGCGCGGCGATCCGGTCCGGGCTGGCCGAGACGGCCCGCGAACCGGGTCGTCACGAGCGGCCGAACGCCACGCTGCGAGCGGTCGAGGCCTGGGGTTGGCTCTGGTGGCTCGCGGATGACCTGTCCCGCCTCGAAGGCGAGACGGCGCCGATGGCCGCGCCGGCGTCGGCGTCGACGTCGTGATCGGCCGTAGACGGTAGGTACCGGCTGCGGGGTTCGGTCATCCGGTGGTGCGGAAGTCCATCCGAGGGTCTTGCTGGCGTGACGGACCGTAGGTGAGACAGAACGGGTGCCCGACCGGGTCCCGATAGACTCGGTAGCCCGTCTCCGGCGTGCCCGGTGCTCGAGTAGCGCCCGCCGCCAGCACCGCACGCTCGGCGGCGTCGACATCGTCGACGCGGATGTCCAGGTGCACGAGCGGATGGTTGGGATCGGGCCACCGCGGCGGTTTCCACGGGTCGGCGAGCTGGAAGGCGAGCTCTCGCATACCGGATTGGCGGCCCAGAACGACCCACTCGGCACTGTCCTCCAGGACCTCCATTCCCAGGAGCTCCGCGTAGAACCGCGCCAGCTCACGGGGGTCCGGGCAGTCGAGGACGGGCTTCTCGAGTTGGGCTCTCATCGGTCCATCTTGGTCGCACCTCGTCTCTCGAGTGCGTCACTACGCTCAGGCGGATGAGCCGGATCTTCACCGTGAGTGTGGCGTCGGCCTATCCCCACTACGTGACGAAGGTGGAGAAGAAGGGGCGGACGAAGGCGGAGCTCGACGAGGTGATCGAGTGGCTGACCGGTTTCGACGCGTCGGCCTTGAGTAGTCACCTCGCAGCCGAGACGACCTTCGAGGACTTCTT
>JBKPQA010000105.1:0-4291 GCA_046733835.1 Actinomycetota bacterium | reverse complement strand
GTCCTCGTCGACGACCATCGCATGTTCCGCTCCGGCGTCAAGGCGGAACTGGACCCTGCGGTGACACAGGTGGTCGGTGAGGCGCCGGACGTCGACACGGCCGTGGCGGTGATCAAGGAGACCCGGCCCGACGTCGTGTTGCTCGACGTTCACCTGCCTGGCGGCAACGGCAACGGCGGCGTCGACGTGCTCTCGGCGACTCGAGGGGCGACGACCCAAGCGGGGCAGCCGGTGCGGTTCCTCGCACTGTCGGTGTCCGATGCTGCCGAGGACGTCATTGCGGTGATCCGGGCCGGCGCCCGCGGCTACGTGACCAAGACGATCTCCGGCAACGACCTCATGACGGCGGTACGGCGCGTCGCGGATGGAGACGCAGTCTTCAGCCCTCGGCTGGCCGGGTTCGTGCTGGACGCCTTCGGCGCCGCCGCGGGGGAGATCGCCGAGGTCGACGAGGAGCTGGACCGGCTGTCGGCCCGCGAACGCGAGGTCATGCGGCTCATCGCGCGCGGGTACCAGTACAAAGAGGTCGCCAAGGAGCTCTTCATCTCGGTGAAGACGGTGGAGACCCACGTGTCCTCGGTGCTGCGAAAGCTCCAGCTCTCGTCCCGTCACGAGCTCACCGCCTGGGCGATGGGTCGCCGTCTGCTCTGAGGCGCAAGCTCGGTCGCTCGAGCGAACGGTTGCCGGCGTGGTCAGCGACGGGCGTCGCTGCGGCTTGCCGTGCCGCGCCGCGGCGTGCACGATCGGCCCGGAGTGGCTGAAGGCGTCCGGGCGGCGGGGCTGGCTCATCGTCGATGCGGCGGGCCACCGGCGGTGCCTTCGTCGAAAACCCGGTCGTAGCTGCCGGGGACGGTGTCCCACGACACTCCGGTAGGTGTCACCGCTGCGGCGAGGCGGTCGCGATGGACGATCGTGTGGTGCCGTTCGCACAGCAGGGCGGCGTTGTCGAGGTCGGACGCTCCGCCGTCGATCCAGTGGCGATCCGCATGCGCTGTTCAGTTCGTCCCAGATATCACAGGAGAACCGCTGGACTTGGGGAGACAGAGGTGGTCAGCCCCGGATCTGCGCGACGCGATTGGCCACCTGTGCGGCGATGGCGCGGTCGACGACATCCCAGGGGATGTCTTTGGAGAGTGGCAGCTTGACGGTTCCCTGGCCGGAGAGGTACGGCGCGAGCTCGGCGTCCCGTTCGGCATGCCCCTCTGGGATGGGGTAGATGCTCACATGGTTCTTCCATCCCGCGACATAGATGACGTACTGGCCGTCCAGAGCAAACGTCGGGATCTGGTAGCTGATCCGCTCCTCCGCATCTGGCACCGCCGCATGCACGCGCCGCCGCAGCTCCTGGAGCACCTCTTGCGTCGCTGCGGGAAAGGTGGCGATGTACTCGTCGACGGAGGCCGCGGTGGGAGCCATGGGCCACCTTGGCACGCAGTCGGCGGTGCCGTCGAGGCGCCGATCCCGCTGGTTAAGGTGCCGGTATGCGAGTGGCCATCGGCATCCTCGTCGTCCTCCACGTGCTCGGGTTGGCGGCGATCATCGGGCCCTGGCTGGCGGCGCCGCGAGCCGGCCGGATCCGGATGGCGATGGTCTGGGGCGCGCGGGCCCAGATCGTCACCGGCATCTTTCTCGTCGGGCTGCACGAGATGAGCAGCGACCCGTCGGATGCTCTGAACCGGACCAAGATCAGCGTCAAGCTCGTCGTCGCGCTGGCCTGCACGGCCTGCGCCGAGATCGCCAATGGCCGACAGCGCCGGGCGCTCGCGGCAGCAGGCCGGGCGGGTCACCTCAGCGCCGCCGGCGACGCGGGTCGGGCGTCCGGTGGGACGACGACGGCCGTCGTCCCGGCCACCGGACTGGTCCAGGCCACGGCCCTCCTGGCCATCCTCAACGTCTGCGTCGCGGTTCTCTGGACCTGACTCGACGCCTACCGCCGGCTCCCGTCTCATCCCGCCGAGAGGCCAACTTCGGCCGCTCTGAGGGTCGCCAAACCGGCCGAAGTTGGCCTCTCGGCGGGTAGGAACGAGCTCTCAGGTGTCTCGGTTGAACGCGATGTGGCAGTGGTCCCGGTGCGTCCGGTCCGAGAAGAACCCCGCCCCGGACAGCGGTCTGGGGCCGCCGATGTTGTAGGCCCCCGCGTCCTTGGCGTCCCGGAGGAACCCGTCCACCAGCGCATCCTGCGTCGACTCCCCGATAACCGCCTGGCCGTTGACGGCCCAGACGTCCCACGCTCGGCGGCGGGTGTGGTCACTGAGCCGGTCCGTCGCAAACACGTTGTCCGGGTGCGGCTTGAAGACGATGCTCACGTCGATGTCGTAGTCGCGGGAGAGGTCCAGCAGCGCCTGCATCGGGCGTGGGCGCAGGTTGCCGGCCGCGATGTCGGCTGCCGCCGCCGGTGGCAGCCGGATTTTCGAATTGGTCAAGACCGCCGTCACCAGCGCCGGCACCGGCGAGACGGGCGGCAGCGGCACCGCGGCGAACACCTCGGTCACCTGCCACTCGCCCCCCTCCCTAGCCAGCCGCACGTCCGCACCCGCGCCACCGCGGACGACCGCGCCCGAGCCGTCTCTGGTCCACTGCTCGAAGGTGACGAGCAGTGACGCCGAGGTGGCCGTCAGGCCGCCGTACTGGACCGCGATCACCGCCGAGGTCGCCTCCGGGCTGCCGCCCCGGAACGGCGCCGTCGCGGCCGCGAACGCCGTCGCCCGCTCAACGGAGATTTCCTGCGCCGCGAGTCGGCCCGCGACCGCTGCCTGATCCGACCCGTCCGGTCCCCACGCCGAGGTCGCCTCGACCAGCCGAACCGCCTTCTCCTTGGCCACCGGCTCCGGCTCGTTGGGCGCGATGGGATAGACCCGGCCGGCCGGGAGCGGCGGCGGGGCGGAGGTCGTGGGGGTCGCGGCAGTCGCTGGCGCCGACGAGCTGGATGACGGCTCCGGTATGCGTGTCGTCGCCGACGCCGTCCCTGGTCCGCCACTCGAGGGCGCCTCGGAGCACGCGGCCAGCCCGAGCGCCGCCGCACCCAGGAGGACGGCTCGACGGCCGACCACGGGCGAAGCCCGGAAACCGCGGGAGGTGCGGTCTGGCATACCCACGACTCCTGTCATGCCGCAAACGGTCCGGTGCTGGCGCTCCACACGTCGGCGAGGATGCGGTCGGACTCCGGGCCGCCGTCGAGCCAGCGCGGCACGTACCGCTCGCCGATCCGGTAGGGGAGCAGCCGGGCGGCCATCGGGCGGTCGCCCCAGAAGACCAGCTCGAGGGCGACGCCCTGCTGGACCTGCGTCGAGAACGTCATGTCGAAGACGAAATTGCCCAGGGAGTAGGCGATCAGCCGGCCGTCATGGAGGTCGAGGCCCTGCACCCAGTGCGGGTGTGACCCGATCACCGCAGTTGCACCGGCATCGATGAGCCGACGGGCGACGTCCCGCTGCTCGGCAACCGGCTCGTGCACATATTGAGTGCCCCAGTGCGGATAGACCACCACCACGTCGGCGCGCGAGCGCAACCCGCGCACGGCGTCGGTGACCCCAGCAAGGTCCGCTTCGTTCAACGGACCCGTGCGGGGTGGCATGCGCACCGACAGGGCTCCAGCCGAGGAGTCCGTCGCCGCCGGTGTCTCCCCGATCGCATTGAAGGCCAAGATCCCGAAGCGCACCCCCTTGCGCTCGACGAGAGCTGGTTGGAGCGCAGCGCTGATGTCCTCCCCGGCGCCGGTCATCGCCAAGCCGCCGCCGCGCACTGCGGCGAGCGTCTCCCGCAGTGCGCGGTCGCCGTAGTCGCCGAGGTGGTTGTTGGCCAGGACCAGCACGTCGAACCCGGCGTCCCGAACGCCCGCCAACGACGCGGCGTCCGCACCGAAAGAGTCGCCGCCCTGGGCCGGCCGGCCGTTGCGGGACAGCGTGCACTCAAGGTTGCCGACCGTGAGATCCGCCGCCCGCAACCGATCGGCGGTGCCGCTGAACGGCAGGTTCGGGTCACGGGCCGCAGCGATCTGCTGGCCGACCCGCCGGCCAAGCATGAGATCGCCGAGCCAGAGGGTCATGACGACGCGACTCGGGTCCACCGGGTTGGCTGGGTCGCCAAGGACCGAAAGAGGGTATATGTCGGGCCGGGTCACCGGGTCGATGCCGTCGACGGGGACCGCCGCCACCGCCGGACCCAACGCGTCGGCCCGGACCACAGCGACGGTGTTCCGGTTGGACTGGACGGCGGTGAGGGCCTCCGCGTCGGGGCCGGCGCCCCCAGCCGAGGCTCCGCGGACGACGTCGAGGACGTCGCCGGCGCCGCC